>NZ_BKFU01000089.1:0-8753 GCF_008980265.1 Acinetobacter sp. TUM15064
CAATTATATTGCTAGGAAATATCTATTTAACTAGCTGATCGATAAGGGTGTGAAAACTCAGCCTTGATTGTTTTAGTCCTAGCTTCTTTTTTACTGAATGAAGCATTGGATTCTGGCAATGCAGATGTATGGGCATTGCCAGTACAGACTCATGAAATGATGGTTATCCATAATAACGATGGGTTGCCATTTTTAGCCGTGTTTTATGACTCAACGATTCGACCAAACCGTTTTAGGAATCATCACGTAGCCATCAAATAACGCACGTGCCGTTCGAATAAAACCACAACCCATAATTTGATATTGAGGATCGCGTTGTATTAATACCGTAAAACGCCCTGTTGGATGCTCAATCTCGAGTCTTTGCTCAAGCTCGTTTGTGGTTTGGGCAACATCAGCAGCTACAGTTCCTTCAATCAAGCATGCTGTGGCAACACTGGTTGCACCAAACACGCCAATCGCAGCATGACATTTATGCGGAATGAAGGTGCGAGTATTAATAGCACCACCCGATAATGCTTTGGAAACAATTGAAATTTTAGGAATGGTCTTTAAGCGGACATCTCCCAAATTCATTTTCTGACCCGCAATCAAACGAATGGATTCAATGCGTTGCTTCAATTGAATATTGCTATCCAATTCCTGATTGCTTTCATTACCTTGAATACCAAGATCACATGCACGAATCAGGACGACAGGCATGCCATAGTCAATACAGGTGACTGGCGTATCACAAATGATGTCTTGTGCCTGTCCCGTTGGCAGTAAGCGACCACAAGTTGAACCTTCAATATTTTCAAAATTTAAAACAATTTCAGCAGCCGTATGTGGAACGCCATCAATCGCGGTATCACCTTCATACTCTATTTCGGCATTTGGAGTCTGCACCAATACTTCTGCTACTTGTTGTGTATTTTGCATAAAGACCCGAACCGTGGTAATCGGGTCTTTTGCTTCAATCAAACCACGCTCTAAAGCAAACGGTGCTACTCCAGCCAAAATATTGCCGCAGTTCTGTCCATAATCCACAATGGCTTGATCAACATTCACTTGTGCAAACAGATAGTGGATGTCTGCTTCGGTGCTGTCCGATACACCAATGATGGCGATTTTGCTGGTGAGAGAGTCTCCTCCACCAATCCCATCAATTTGACGAACATCGGGTGAGCCCATGACAGCAAGCAACACTTGATCGCGTAATACAGGATCTTGTGGCAAATCAGATGCGAGAAAATATGCGCCTTTAGAGGTTCCTCCCCGCATGAGCATGCACCGTATTTTTGTTTGCATGGTTTAATCTTCCAAATCTTCCAAACAGTCTACATAAATCAGCCCTTTTTCTTCCAATCTCGGGCGCATTTCATAAATATCCAAGCCCAGTTCACCATTTGCCATACGGACTCGTTTTGATTCTTCCAAATCCATGCGCTTTTGGCTCAGTTCATGGATTTTAGCCACTTGTGTACGTGCGACAACAACAACACCATCATCATCGGCAACAATTGCATCACCTGGGTTAATCAATTGATCGGCACAGACAATTGGGACATTCACAGAGCCGAGCGTTTCTTTTACCGTACCTTGTGAATACACTGCGCTAGACCACACATGAAAGCCCATATCGCGTAAGACTTGGCTATCACGTATGCCGATATCTCCAACCAAGCCCACCACACCACGTGCTTGCATCGAGGTTGCGAGCAAGTCACCAAAGAATCCGTCGCTACATGGCGAAGTTGGTGCGACAACAATAATATCGCCAGGTTGGCATTGTTCGACCGCAACATGGAACATCCAGTTATCGCCTGGCGCAACAGAGAGTGTCACGGCTGACCCAGCAATAGATACGCCTTGCTGAATTGGTCGAATACGGGGTGCAAGCAAACCTTTACGCCCTTGCGCTTCGTGTACGGTTGCAACACCATAGGTTGCTAATGTTTTGACGGTATCGAAATCTGCACGATCAATATTACGAACGACTACGCCTTTACGCCCAATTAAGCTCACGCTAAATCCTCCGTAACACGTGGGAAGATACTTTGATAGCCTTCGGCATATACAATATTTTTGGCATTGGTAATCCCAATATTGCGCTTAGCCTGCACACCGCGTTGTAACGCTACACGGGTGTAGTATTCCCATAAATGTTCTTGACCCTGCATACATTGAATTGCGGCATACTTTTTATCCCAAACGCTGGTAATGTCTAACAGTACGTCAGGTTTCCAGTTACATTGTTCAGGCTGATGCGGTTCGAAGCAGTAAAACGGTGGTGCACCCACAATTTTTTGACCAGGGTTATGCCCTTCCGCCTGCGCAATAATACGAGCTTCCTGAGCTAAATGTGTGGCACGTGGATGATCGTAGTTATACGGATCATGTAAAGAATGGCTCAACACAAAACTTGGTTGTAATTCACGATAAATATCGGCTAATCTAAAAATAATGTCGTTATTGCTCGGCAATGGATAATCGCCCAAATCAAGGAATTCGATGCTAGCTCCGAGCGCTTCTGCTGCAGCACGTGCTTCTTGTTCGCGCACTTGTTTTACTTTTGCTTCGGTCATCCCTGTTTGACGCCATAACTTCGCAGATTCTCCGCGCTCACCATAAGACAGGCAGACAATATGCATTTTGTAGCCGCGCTCAACGTGTAATGCAATTGCACCACCTGCACGCCATACAAAATCTGCCGAGTGAGCACTGATGACTAAACCTGCTTTGTTGGAAGTATTGTCGTTCATAAATAATCTCCTTTGTACCGAAATGTTCACATGTACAAAGTCGAAAAGATAATGACTTTATCCCGCACTGATATGAGTTTTATTTATATTTTGAAGAAGGATCTTTATGTGCCAGAACACGCATAATCTTATTAATTTAATGCAACTAAAATTCTTCTTGGTCGTTGCTGAATTTCAAAATATATCTAAAGCTGCCGAACATCTTTTTCGTACACAATCCGCGATTACCCGTGCAATTGGCGATTTAGAGAAGCAATTGAATGTGGAACTTTTTGAACGTCATCACAATGGCGTGATCTTAACGGAGATTGGAAAATTCCTGCATACACCAATTAAAAATGCGATTGAGGAATTACAGCGTATTCCTGAATTGGTCTATGCATATAATCAACCGGATATGCCTCAACATGCACAGATAAATGAACCGTATTTTTTATACAATACCAGACGTTTAGAGATTTTCTCGACGCTCTATCTAACCAAAGGCATGAAAAATACCGCCTCATTGCTGCATATCACACAACCAGCAGTCAGTTCCGCGATTAAATTACTCGAAGATGCCTTAAATACCGAATTGTTTATTCGTACACCCAACGGAATTAAAGCGACTGCAATCTGCAATGACATACAACAAAACATCAAACGCTGCTTAAATATCATTCACGACCTTCCCAATCAAACAGCAAATTTTATTGGCAAACTTCAAGGCACTGTTCGTATTGGGGCTTTACCGTTAATACGAACTTTTCTGCTGCCTAAAGCCATCACTTCACTGGCAAGCAAATATCCAGCCGTCCGCTTTCTAACTTTTGAAAATGCCTATGAATCTTTGGTGGCACAGTTGCGCTCTGGTGATATCGACTTTATTGTCGGGGCCTTACGCCCACAACAGCAATCTTCCGATTTAGAGTCACAGGTTTTATTCGATGAAAAGATGTTTATGGTTGTACGGAACAAACATCCCCTATTGAAAAAAGAAATACAGTTCGAAGACTTACTACAACAGCAATGGATTCTACCGCGTGCAAATTCACCTGCTCGTCAACTCATGGAAGATAATTTTCGCAATCTAAATTTGACTCCGCCTGAACCAACTATAGAAACAGGAGATTTGGCACTGACTCGAGGTCTACTGCTACAATCCAATATGATTGCGGTAGTATCTGAACAGCAAATGAAATACGAATTGGATCAAGGCTTAATCAAGAAACTCCCTTTTGATCTGCAATATACCTCACGTCAAATTGGTATTATTTCCCGCAAAAATAGTATTCAATCTGCAGCCAGTAAAGCACTGATTGAAAGTATTCAAAATGTTTGTGTTTCCACAGAGCTTCATTAAATTATGATTTAGATGTGGCTAACTTGTACTTAAGATTTAACCTAATTGATGTCTATTTTGAACGAAAATAACATAGTGAAAGCGGATTGTTTATTTTAAATATCAGATTGTTAGCTTAATGCTCTTATGCAGAATAAATCAGCTACCAATATAAATAAAAATCATACCATTCCGAGTGAAACGAATTATCTTTTCCTGCCGAAGAAGAATAAAAATATCAGCATGTAATGAATACGGTAATTCGCTTTCACTTGGCATAGTGAAAGCTTTACTCCTTAAGATCACAGGATAAATTGAACGATTACATTTATCCCTTTTTTTAAATCAATACATTTCATGGTCTGTAAAATGGTATTTTCTAGCGCCATGAAGTTGTTTTGCTAAATATTCGTCCAAATGAATGGAATAAAAAATATGGATATATTCAACGAATTAAAGACAAAACCCATGAATGGTTACCGCTGGTCACTGGTGGCACTCTGTATTTTGTTAAATATCGTCGATGGTTACGATGTACAGGTCATGTCTTTTACGGCAACTTCTGTGTCTAAGGAATGGGCACTTTCAGGATCATTTTTAGGTATTTTGATCAGTCTTGGTCTTCTTGGCATGGCCTTTGGTTCATTATTTATTGCACCGATTGCCGACAAAGTTGGGCGCCGTACCATCATTTTGTCCTGTTTGTTACTTTCTGGTCTGACCATGCTGGTCAGTAGCCAAGTTGCTAGTCCTTATCAACTTGGTTTCTTACGTTTTGTGACTGGCTTGGGTATTGGTGGATTACTCACCAATGGTGCAGTAATGGCAAATGAATTTTCTACACCACGTTGGAAGAATCTGTCTGTCGCACTCCTTTCCACAGGGTATGCATTAGGTGCAGTTTTAGGCGGTATGATTGCCTTCCGCTTAATTGGTACCACGGGTTGGCGTAGTGTCTTTATGTACGGCGGCATCTTTACGCTTTCAGTTCTCGTTCTGGTATATTTTGTCTTACCTGAATCAGTTGAATATCAATTGATTAAACGCAATCCAGATTCACTCGACAAGGTGAATAAAACGCTTGCGAAGTTTAAGATCAGTACGATTCAAGCCTTTCCAGCAGCTCAAGAAATTCAAGCAGGAAAAGTGTCAATCTCTAGTTTATTTAAAGGTCAATTAAAAGCCCGCACGTTGTTTGTCTGGATCGCATTCTTCTCGGTTATGGCAGGTCAATACTTTATCTTAACGTGGACACCTAAACTGTTGTCTATGGCAGGTATGTCTCCAGAACAAGGGGTAAGTTTAGGGATTATCTTAAACTTTGGCGGTATTTTCGGTGCAATCATGATGGCAATCCTGACTGTACGTTTCAAAATTCACTATGTCTTGTCTTCATTCTTTGCCCTTACGGCAGTGTGTATTGGTATATTCGTGATCAATTCGGGGAACTATATGCACGCAATGTGGGTGGCTGTATTCGTGGGTGTTTTCAACAATGGCTGTGTTGCGGGTATGTACGCACTGGCGAATAGCACCTATGACACAGAAATCCGTGCTACTGGCGTAGGCTCTGCCATCACGATGGGTCGTTTAGGGGGTATTTTATCTCCGCTTGGCGCAGGGTATTTTCTTGATGCAGGCGTGGCGCCGCTGCATCTATATAACTTTGACGCCGTACTCTTTGCGATTGGCTGTGTGGTGGTCATCAGTATGTATCTGGTCATGAAAAAACAAACCGCACCTACTCAATTAGACAAAGTACAACAACCATCGTAAAGCTTTCTTCTGAATGCCGTGCGCGGCATTCTCACTTAATCAATTACACATAATTTACGCGGGAGTCATTGAGGCTTTCCACTCCCGTCTTGTGTCTTAAAAAATGAATTTTTATGCAAAGGATCAGCATAATGAACATGTTACACCTCTCCGCTTCAAAAAAATCAGTACTGTTTTTTTCTTGTATTTCTATTTTTAGTTCAAGTATTTATGCCAATGAGCCTTGGTCTCAAGACCGTCAATGGTTATTTGGTGATTGGGGTGGAAATCGTCAACAACTAGAAGATCAAGGTTATAAGTTTAATTTGTCTTTGATGAACCAAACGGCGACTCTAATCGATGGTGGCAAAACAGATAGTCATCCTACCCGTAATGCTGACCAAGTTACTTTAGGCGCCAATTTTGACTTGAATAAAATTGCGGGTTGGAAAGATACAACAGCAGCGATTACTGTGACCAAGCGTGATGGTCGAAACTTAGCTAGTGATATTGGGATGAAAGGTAGTCCTACTGAAATTTATGGTCGTGGCACAATTTGGCGCTTAACACAGGCTTGGGTAAAAACAGGTTTTATGGACAACACCCTGCAAGTGAAACTTGGTCGAATGGGCATGGCTGAAGATTTCAACAGCTCACATTGTGAATTCCAAAGCTTGATTTTATGTGGCGGACAAATAGGCAAGGCTCAGGGGGATGTTTGGTATAACGGTCCTGTAAGTGGCTGGGCAGCCAATATGAAATACAAACTTTCGCCTGAATGGACAGTTGGTGCTGGGGTCTATGAAAATAATCCTGAAAATACTGAAGAAAAGGATAATGCAAATTTCAATTTGAGTACTGATCAGGCAAAAGGTGTGCTTATTCCAGTTGAATTGGCGTGGAAAACCAAGAAAATAAATCAGTTAACGGGTGAATATAAACTTGGTGGATTCTGGAGCAGTGAAGACTATGCAACAATTGATGGTTCAGACGGGAAAGATCCTAAGTCTGGCATCTGGTTGAATGCACAGCAGCAACTCACTGCCCGTGCAGAAAACTCTAACCGTGGTTTATACGGCACTGTCAACTTAACCTTTAACAATGACTCAACAGCCTCGATTTCCGACACGCAACAAGTTGCATTCTGGTATAAGGGTGCATTTGATGCTCGTCCTATGGATCAGATTGGTTTTGGTGTGGGGCGTTATAAATTTAATGACAAAGTTGCGGCGAACAGCAACCGCGATGATGAAATTGATACAGAACTGAATTATACCTACAACTACTCACCTGCTGTCATGATTCGCCCGAACCTGCAATATGTGTATCAACCTTATGGTTCAAAAGAGATTGATGATGCTTGGGTTGCTGGGGTGAGTGTTAAACTCAATTTCTGATTTTTTTGAATAAAAGTAAGCTATAGCAGCTTACTTTTACATGGCTTTGTTGCACAAACCTATCTCTAAAGGCTTATTCCACAATATAATTTTCAAATGAATAAGCCTACACCTAAAATTTATCGTGTAACCAATTGGTCTTCATATAACCGAGCACTCATTAATCGTGGAAATATTGCCATTTGGTTTGATCCTGCTACGCAATGGTATGCTCCATCAAAAGGCAAACAAGGACGAAATCAAACTTACTCCGACGCAGCGATCCAATGCTGCTTAATGATTAAATCTCTCTTTCAATTGTCTTTACGCATGGTCGCTGGCTTTGTTCAAAGTCTCATCCATCTGTGTAGTCTAGATTGGATAGCACCAGACTACACTACAATTTGTAGACGACAACAGCATATTGATATTGCCATTAGCTATCAAAAAAGTTGTGATGGACTGCATCTACTCGTTGACTCTACAGGTCTGAAATTCTTATGTGAGGGTGAATGAAAACGAAAGAAACATCAGCCTGAATATCGTCGACAATGGCGCAAACTTCATATTGGTATATGCTGAAACACTTCAAATACGGGCAGTTCAGCTCACAACCAACAATGTGAGTGATTCACAGGTGCTTGGTGATTTATTCGATCAGATTCCACAAGATGAACAACTGTATTCCGTATATACCGATGGATCTTATGATACCAAGCTGTGCCGTCACGTCATTGCGGATCGGCAAGCACAAGCAGTGATTCCACCAAGAAATAATGCGAAGCCATGGAAAGATAAAAAGATGGGCTCGCTAGAACGGAATGAGTTGCTTCGAACAGTTAAGCGTTTAGGAAGAACTATTTGGAAGAAATGGTCAGGCTATCATCGGCGAAGTTTGGTTGAAACCAAGATGCATTGTATCAAATTATTGGGGGATAAACTCAGTGCGAGAAATTTTCAAAGCCAAGTCAATGAGACTCATGCACGTATGGCAGTATTAAATAAATTTACGGACTTAGGGAGACCACATACCCGAGTTGTCACTTAAATTTGACTAGATATGAGAAGTCTTAACTTTTTTTAATCTTTGTGCAACAAAGCCTCGATGATGTAAAAGAAAGATGTAAAATCAAACATGGTGGCTGATAGTATAGGTTCTATGATATCTCCCTAATGGTTTTCAGTCGCCTTTTTTGAAGTTAATTTCTTATCCGCGATTCAGATTAATTAAGGTATAAGAAAAATACCTCTATCATTCGATTGATTCTATTATAAAAATAATGAAATAAATACTTGTTTTTACTTATATTTTACAAAATTTAGCATGAGATCTGTAGCGAAAACTTATCAACCGAAGTATTGGTTAATCCTTTTCTTCAACTTCTTCCTTATACTCAAACAAATCATTCATCGTACAGTTAAAGTACTTACACAACTTATCGGCGACTGGTAATTCAATACGTACAGCGCGGTCATAATACATACTTGTGAGCGTATTGCGATTGATACCTGTTGCATGCACCACTTCACTTAATTTTAAAATTTTTCTATCGCCCA
>NZ_BKFU01000090.1:0-8558 GCF_008980265.1 Acinetobacter sp. TUM15064
AATATTAAGCATGCCTTAATAATTAACTAATTTGCCGATGATTGGGGTGATTAGAGAGGTCAGGAAGCTGTGCATCTGTTCCTGCAAAATAAGTGAAATCGGCTAAGGACAACATTTGCATATCTTCAACACTGTTGCCATAAGCATAAACAGCATGGTAGCGATCAAGCTCATATTTTTCTTGGATACGGACAGCCTTTTGCTCACAGCTACAATCAGGAGTTAGATAGCGTCCCGTATAACGCTGTTGATTTTGTTCTACCTGCGTGCAGATCAAATCAATCGAGAGTATTTCACACACATATTTTAAATAAATATCAATTGAAGCGGAGACTAAGACAACATCATCGCCTAAGTTTTGGTGTTGTTTAAGTTGGCTATACAACGCAGGATTAAGACCTTGAATGAGGCGCTCTGCATAGAGCTTTGCATGCATATCAATTTCCTTAATTTCGGCCTGTTTAAACATGGCCTGAAAAAGTTTCGGGCGCATTTGATGTGCAGGATAGAAACCTAAATAATAGCTTTGAATATAGGGGAGGACTTTTAGCCCTTGTAAAGCAATATGTCGCTTTGAATGCACATAGAAAATGAACCCTGTAAAACTGTCTTTTCCATACAGGGTGCCATCAAAGTCAAATAAAGCTAAATTTTTATGCGCTTTGAGCGTTGCATGCATGATTGGTAACGTCCATTGACACGGGTTGCAAACCAATTTGTATTGTAATCACGACTCAACTTTGGACCAGAAATCACGACTTCAGGCATCATGGCATAGAAAGGTTCCTTTTTTGTGACCTCTTGATAAAGTTTGGTCACTGCGCGATAAGTTGCAGTATCTTCAAACTTTTTCTCTTTTTCTTTCTTTAAATCTGAGCGAATCTGACGCGGTGTAACCAAAATGTTATGTTGAGCAAACACCGTAATCAATTCACGTTCAGACTGACTTTTTGCCGACTTAGGGGAGCCATCTTTGCCATAAAGCAATAAGTCACCATCTAAATCAAGTTCTGCTTCAGTTAAGTCATTTAGCATGCTTTGGAACGCAGCATTTCGGCTAGAGTACATGCCTGAGTTATAGTCAGCAAAGCGATAAAGGGGTTTGTCATAGTCAGCAGGATACATCATGAGTCGATGGATACCATAGTAAAGCCCCCCATACTGGCTATAAAGGTCTGTACGCAAGTCAGCCATACTGCCACCTTCGCGTTTATGTTCTTTAGCATAGCCAATGTGTACTTGCATTGATCCAAGGGTTGTAACGGGGTTCATTTTTTCACCAACGTCTTGCCCTACAAGTTTAGCAGCTCCAGTCAATGCACTGACGTGATAATGATTAGACATATAGTCAAAAATTTCACGGTAAAGCTCATCCAACTGACGTTCTGTTTTGACACGACGCATTTGGCTTAAATAGTTATCTTCAGGGCTTGGCTGTTCTTTTAGTACCTGCTGAAAATAGCCTGCAATGGTGCCACCAATGGCATCACCCAGTTTATCTTTAAATTTTTCATCCAAGCGTTCTTGAACTTCTTTTACTGCTTTCTCACCTAGACCATAGACCTCTGGGTCAGCCACAAAATTCGACTCTTGATCGACTACAGCAATAATTGAACACATATTCTCTTTGTTTTGAGGAATACCTAATTGTTCTGAAATTTCGTAGATATCTTTTGCCCATGAGCTTCGATCATTGACACGTCCTGGAATGATACGGGCAATTTGCTCGGCATTGAGCTTTGGCTCATCATCTGTCCACCATGAGCGATCACCACAGGCGGTTAAGCCTATAGATATGGCCAAGACACTTAATGTTTTTAAACCAGAAGAAAGAAACAGCTTTTTATTCATAAATAGAGAACACATGATAAAAGACAAGCTAGAACAGCAGATGCAGTATACTATGTTGGTCGAAAAAGTGATGAATTTTATATGTATATTGGTTGATGATAACTGTCAAATCATTTGATTGAGTATGGTTGTCATGTGAGGTCTATAGCCAAAATAAGGATTAAGACTGTTCTTTGTTATATGTTGGAAATAAAGAGATTAGGTTTTCTCGTTTTATTTATAACTCAACAGAATACTGTGCAAGAACTTTCTTTAAAGTCGAAAAAATGTGTTCATCCCTAGATTGGGCAACATTAAATCTTAAAAAGTTTTGAGCACTCAATGATTGGCTAAATGCATTTCCAGGGGCTAATACCACCCCATCTTTTAAACATTCTCTAGCAATAACGGCTGCATCCAAACCATCGGGAAGTTTACACCATAAAAACATACCTGATTGTGGCATGATCCATGGCTGAATTTTCAATGCTTCAAGTTTGGTAGCTACTTGCAGCATTTCATACGCTAATCGTGCGCGAATGTTTTCCATATGTTTTCGATAACCGCTGTCTTTTAATGCAATTAGCGCCATGTCAGCAGCCAGCCTTCCTCCCCCAAAAGAAGTGGCAATTTTTAAATCTATCAAATTTTCAATCCAAGATTCTTTAGCTGCGATGTAGCCACAACGTATAGATGCAGAAATTGTTTTGGAAAAACTACTGATGTGTATGACGCGATTTAGCCCATCAAAAGAGGCTAAACGAGGAGCGGGACTTTGTTCGAAGTCTGCGAAGATGTCATCTTCAACAATGACTAAATTAGTCTGATCAATTAGCTTTAACAAACGATGAGCGATTACTGGGGAAAGCACTGCACCTGTAGGGTTATGAATACCTGAATTTGTAATATACAGTCGCGGGGAGTGTTCTTCTAGAATGGATTCAAACACTTTTAGATCAGGGCCTATGGGGGTGTAAGGCACACTGATAATTTTAATACGATGGGCTTTTAGCAGAGCATGAAAGTTAAAATAACATGGGTCATCGACAATAACGGTATCGCCTGCTTCTAATAACAGCCGGCATATTAAATCAATTGCTTGAGTCCCTGATTCCGTGAGCATGATTTGATTGGAACATGCATCAATTTTAACTGAACTTAAGCGACGAGAAATAAATTGTCTTAATTCTGGGTGCCCCAGTGGTGTTGCGTATTCGACTAACTCTAGTGAATCTGCTTTTGCCATAGTCCGAAGTGCACGTCTCACCCCTGTTTCATATAACCAGTCTGGCGGGAGCCACCCACATCCTGGTTTTAAAACATTAACGCCTGTTTCAAGAGCTTGTCTAGAGACCCATAAAGGATCGACCTCCCGATCAAGCTGAGGTTCAATTTGAGTCAACGAAAGGGGAGCGATTGGTCCTGAGACATAAAAGCCAGAACTAGCTTTGGAAATAATCATGCCTTCCGCAATTAAACGTTCATAAGCCTCAACAACGGTAGAAATTGACACATGCATTGTTCGAGCTTGGAGCCGGACAGAAGGGAGTCGATGACCTGGTAAATAAGTACGAGAAGTAATTTTTAGCTTAATTTCTTGCATGACTGCATTAATACGGGTATGGCTTCGCATGACTTCACTCTAAGCTGTATTGGATTTATATACATAACAGTTTCTAATAATTGTACTGAATTGTTTCTGGTTTAAAAAGAGGGATTCATGTTCAACTTGAGTGGTTGAATATTTGAGACCTGTTAAATGAAAGTACTGAAAAATGGTTGGATCAATGGATTGATTGGTGTTGTAATTTTTGCTGGATCTCTACCTGCAACACGCGTAGCGATTGCAGACTTTACACCGATTTTTTTGACCAGTGCCCGTGCCACAATTGCAGGAGTATTTGGGTTAGCCTTACTCCTATTATTCCGTCAGCCACATCCACAGAAAAAGGAGATTCCTTCACTTGTGGTCACTGCAATAGGTGTAGTGATAGGTTTTCCATTGTTAACAGCTTTTGCACTACAGTCTGTTACATCTGCACATTCAATTGTTTTTTTAGGTCTGTTACCTATTTGTACCGCAATATTTGCTGTTATACGTGGTGGGGAGCGTCCCAAACCATATTTTTGGTTATTTGCACTTGCTGGAGCATCTTTTGTCGCAGGTTATACGGCTACTGGGGATATGGGAGTTTCTTGGAAGGGGGATATTCTCATGCTTATAGCAATTATTCTGTGTGGATTGGGTTATGCAGAAGGTGCGAAATTATCTCGAAATTTAGGCGGTTGGCAAGTAATAAGTTGGTCTTTGGTTTTATCTTTGCCGCCGATGTTATTTTTAACACTATTTACGATGCCGGCATCTTTTCATGCTACTAGTACATCTGCATGGATTGCATTGGGATATGTTTCATTTTTTAGCATGTTGTTGGGTTTTGTCTTTTGGTATCGTGGATTGGCACAGGGTGGAATTGCAGCTGTGGGGCAACTGCAATTATTTCAGCCTTTTATTGGGCTTGCATTGGCAGGATGGTTGTTACACGAAACAGTAAGTTGGATGATGTTAGTTGTAACTTTGGCTGCTGTACTTTGTGTTGTTGGGGCAAAAAATTATGCCTAAAGGAAAATTTTTATCCTCAGCAGTCGACTTTCAACATGGTGAGGGTTTTGTTTTGGGTTTAAGCGTGGATCATAAAACTCCTTTAAAGCTTTGGACATGTATTGAGATTCAGGATTTAGAGGGGTAGGGTTACAAGCATTTCAGGCGTTAGTTGCTTAATTATTTTTACGAATGGTTCGTAAATCTTTTTTATAAATAGTGGTATTCGACTCTTTGGGGAGAGCTGACCTTGTGCGACATAGTCTATTTTGTAATAAATATACCTGATTCTACTATTATTTAGATTACGAACCCTTAGTACTGCAATAGCAAAAGAAACCGTTTCTTCCATAAAAGAAGACCACATCATAAAAGATGAGCCGAAAGAATAGATGCAGTATACTGTTTCGGTCGAAAATATGATGAATCTATATGTATATTGGCCCATACCAACTTTCAAATAATTTGATTGTTGCACCGATGGCAGGTGGGTTAGATTTCTGAATATAATAATTATAATTCAATAAGTTAATGGTTAATTAGTGGCGTATGGCGTAAAAATGGCGTAATAAATTGAGGTGAAGTTAATTCACCTCTCTCCAATTTCTTTGAGATTCTTTTTGTAGTGAATCAAGCCATGCAGCTACATCAGCTAAATCCACAAAATATTCTGACTTATTACCATCAACTTTAAAAGCTGGAAAGGGAAGCTTGCACTTAGCTGCCCGTTGTTTTGCTGCTGCGATATCTAGATGAGGCATGTAATCTTCCACAATGTCTTTTAAGGCAACAACAGGTTTTTTATAACGCAGAATCAACATCATTGATATGTCGATTTGATCATTTTGATTTATTGCTACTCCCATTAATCATTCTCCTGCTTCAACTTCTGCCTTAGGTCCCTCATCGGGATACCCGTAATTAACTAAAATTTTGTACAGGGCAGAGGCTTGCTCCGCCGTGAATGTTTTGGTTGTGCCTGACTGGCCTATGACAAATGGTGCAAATTCCTCAGCAAGGTCTTGGGCGATGAGTTGGAGGTTAGTCATCACGGACACCTGCTGCAACTTCAGTCGGTGTTGCAATTCTTAATTCAGATGCAAAAGCATGAGCAAGGCCACCTGGTAATTCGATAATTACCATTTCCATACCACTACTTTTGTGCGTGCCGCGTTTTACTGTCATGATTAGTTTATTTGGAACAAGCTTATTTGAATAAACAACTTTGTCGTCAATTTTGAATTTTGTAGATGAATTACTCATGACTTTGCTCCTCTTCTAATTCACTTAAAGCATCGTTTGGATCTGTTGCTGTTAATTCAATTTGAGCTAAGCAAGCTAAATGCCACATGCTTTGCTCTGTTGGATGGGTTGATTCGTAAAGATTCCCATGGCGGTCTCTAATATGCTCATAACCAAGGTGTAGATAAAAGGCCTCGGCAAGTGCATGAGTCTGATCAACAATTTGTTTTGCGGTTCTACTCATGACTTTGCTCCCCAACCAAATATTCTTCATTAAAGATTCGACCTAGAAAGTCATTCATCTGTATAGAAGCAAGGCGGTATTGCTCGGATTCTTCACCACAACAAACAGTATTAAGCTCATCTTCTGTTAGTTGCGCTAAATCAGACTCAATTTTCATCAAATCGGCTTCTACTTCTCGAATTAACCAAGCTTCTAAAAGTTCATGCTTGACACCCAATGGCTCAAGACTATTTACCATCCCATTATCAAACCAAATCAATTCAGCTGCCTTTTTGATGCATGGGAAACCTTCAGTAAGGCGCTTGGATAGAATGTCTTCAAGCTCATCACCCGCTAAAATAAATGCATTAGGGAAATCTTCTGGGCCTGTACGATCAGGAAGCTCTGCAACATCACGAATGATTGAATTAATTTTTTCAATTAGAGTCATGGCTTTGCTCCTGTGCTTCGATCATTGCTTCAATAGCGCAGACGTGATTTTCAATTTCGTAATAATAATTTTCCTCATCACCATTGTTAAACATACGAATGCTTTGGGCGTGAAGTGCTAAAGACTCTGCATTTACCAAAACAAACCCATTAGGCACGGCTTGGGCTGTAGCTGCTTGCCACATCTGCCAACCTATTTGAGCTTTTGATGAAACATATTCACCATCTTCTTTTTCGAGTTCAGATGCCTTTCCACCGGCATTTAAATAAGCAGTTTCAAAGTTTTGAATATCCATAACACTCACCTTTATCGCTGCGGAACACTCGCAAATCACTGTCTTACGACTCAATCTGACTTGGCTCATGCCTTGGAATCAGATGCGGTTTTCTATTGTCATAAAGATATTGAGAATCTGGACTGTCCGACCAGTGAAGACAAGAAGCGTATGAAGCCATGCAAAGGCTGGGCACAGCATGCGAAGAAACATAAGGGAGGGCAATGCGACATCTGGCAAACAGGAACAATTGCAGATTGAACAATCAAATCAAACTTTGATGAAGATCATGGATAACTTTAGAGAAGCACGCACCTTAATAGGTGAGATGCTTCTCTCGATGATTGTTGAAGATATGGGAAGCCGTGAGCAAACTGTAGTTATTGAAGGTGATGCAGTACGTGAAGACCGTACAGTTGTAATCAACAAGCCAGAAGTAGATGAACTGGGTTACCCTTACGTATCCAATGACATACAGCGGATTCGTTTAAAAGTGGTACTTGATGATGTTCCAAGTTCTACAACATTCCGTGAGCAGCAATTAAACGCATTGTCTGAGATTACTAAGTCATTATCTGCTGAGATTCAAACTGCAGTATTGCCATATGTGATGGCTTTGACCGACATTCCATTCAAGAAAGATATTATTGAGTCCATTCGCCAAGCTACACAGGCTCCAACTCCTGAACAAGTCGAGCAACAAATCAAAGAAGCTGTTGAAAGAGCACTTGCTGATGCAGGTATTGATCTTAAACGCCGTGAGCTTGAACTCAAGGAACGTAAAGCTGGCAGTGAAATCCGTGAGATTGATGCACGTTCTGTGCAGATCGGTGTTCAAGCTGCTTATTCTGCAATGCAAGCAGGTGTACAGGTTGCTCAAATGCCACAAGTTGCACCAATTGCTGATGAGGTGATGAAAGGTGCTGGTTATCAGCGCCCTAATCCAATTGGTGATGATCCTAACTTCCCGACAGCGGAGCAGACAGCAGCACGTGATATACGTTCACCGTATTTAGAGGGTGAGGGTGCTCAGATAGGAAGTGAAGGACTGGCAGAGGTGCAGCAGAATACCAGTCCGATGAATCCAGCAGTGCCGCAGCAGGGTGGTACTGGAATGCAGGGGATTGAGACGGAGAGAGTAAGTGATAATTTAGGATAACGTCTTGACTTTTAAAAATTAAACCTCATTGTATGCAACACATTAAATGAATGCATTTATAAAAAATTTACTACTAAATGGAGCATACAATGCTAAGTACCGATTATTTTAAATTATTAAATGAACAATTTACTTCAGCTGAAGAGCTGTCAAAGCAGAAAAGTGCTAAGGGATTTTTAGGTCAAGAAATATTGAGATTTACCACAATTGCGGGGACGCTTTTGGGTAACATGAAACCAGATGGTCAATTTGTTTTAGATGATAGTGCATCGGTTGATGAGCGATACATCACACATCCATTGATTCGTTCATTGTTGGAAAACTTTTTTAAGATTATATACATTTTTGATGACAGCGAATCTGAAAGTGAGCGGTTCGAGAAAGCTGTAAATGGTTTTAAAGAAGATTATAGAAAGCTTTTCAATGATTTAAACCAAGATGCTTGGAAAGATTTTATGGATAAATACCATGATAGTCTTCAGGCCCCAAATAGTGCTTGGACAAGATTATCAAGGTTAAAAAATATAAACGATATGTTAAATGAGCTAAGAAATAATGATGGTAACAAGCTGCAATATCTATACCCACTATATCGGATTACAAGTTTTGATACTCATGGCAACAGCTTAAACGTATTTTTTGAGGAAACATTTGATGTATCATGTAATTTTCCTATTATAGATATTAAGTTTGCTTTGAATCTGATGGCCAGTGAGTATTTTGAATTGTTGGAAAAACATAAATAATCAACACGAATTATTTAAATGACTTAGGCAGACT
>NZ_BKFU01000091.1:0-8518 GCF_008980265.1 Acinetobacter sp. TUM15064
AAACCATGACTGAGTTATATATGAATAACCTTAAAATTCTAATTAAGAAGCTATCTAATCACGCACGTATTGGGTTAGAAAAATCAGCAAATAGTTGTATTAATCAACAAAATTATGAAATTGAAATTGAACATTTCTTTCTGGAATTATTGTCACAATCAGAAACGAATGACCTTCTTTTATTACTGGAAAAATATAATATTTCTCACTCAGATTTAGTTATTGATTTACAGCTCAGCCTTTCACACTTACCCAAGGGCAATGTTCGGACACCAATTTTTGCCCAATCTATAGTTCGTTTATTAGAACAGGCATGGTTACTTGCATCTGCTGAACAAAATTCCATCATTAGAACTGGGCATTTATTGATTGCACTACTAACTGCGCCTGATTTGTACCAAATCGCATCACGTGCCTCAAGTCTTTTTGAACTATTTCCAATTGATACAATGAAGCATAAGTTTATAGACCTATGCACTAACAGTAGTGAACAAGATTGCTATCAGCAAACAGTCTTAACACCAACTGACGTTCCAATACTTCCCACTTTAAACAAGACATTAGCGCTGGATCAATACACCATTAATTTGACTGACAAAGCCAAAAATGGGCGAATTGATCCAGTCATTGGGCGTGAATTTGAAATCTGTTTAATGCTTGATATTTTGATGCGCCGACGTCAAAACAACCCCATACTGACAGGTGAACCAGGTGTAGGAAAAACAGCAGTTGTCGAAGGTCTTGCACTCAAAATTGTCAACAACCAAGTCCCTGACGCTTTAAAAAATGTACAACTTCATATTCTCGATATGGGGCTATTACAGGCTGGTGCGAGTGTTAAAGGAGAATTTGAAAATCGTTTAAAGCAGGTGATTGAAGAAGTTCAAAGTTCGAGCCATCCTATTATTTTATTTATAGATGAAGCACATACCTTAATTGGTGCAGGTGGACAAGCAGGACAAAATGATGCTGCTAATTTATTAAAACCTGCATTGGCACGTGGTGAGTTACGTACCATTGCAGCCACGACTTGGGCTGAATATAAACAATATTTTGAAAAAGATGCGGCTCTTAGCCGACGCTTCCAAGTCATTAAAGTTGAAGAGCCAACAGAAGAAGTGGCTATTGATATGTTACGTGCCATGCTTCCCGTGATGACCAAACATTTTAATCTCAATATAGATGATGAAGCAGTCATCGCTGCAGTAAATTCTTCACATCGTTATATCAGTGGTCGTCAACTTCCTGATAAAGCCATTAGTGTACTCGACACGGCTGCTGCTCGTGTTGCGCTCACCCAAAATGCGCAGCCTGTAAAGTTAGATCAACAACTGGCTCAACAACATAATCTAAAACTTGAATACAAAATTTTGGAGAATGAGCACCAGAATCTGCCAATTCATCATGAACGCTTACAAGATTTAAAGCACAAACTAACACTGCTAGATACAGAGATTAATTTGACACAAAAGCAATGGCACAAAGAGCGTTCACTCGTTGAAAAAATTAAACTACGACAAAAAGATTTAAATCATCAAAATGTTCAAAAAGAAATTGCAACATTACGTGAAGAATTAGCTGAAATACAAGGTCAAAGTCCATTGGTCTTTGAACGTGTAAATGCGCAAATGATTACTGAAATTATTTCAGATTGGACAGGTATTCCTGTCGGCAATATGTTGAATGATGAAATCCAACAGATTTTAACATTAGAGGATAAGCTTTCAGCCCGCGTCATGGGACAACACTATGCCCTTCATCAACTGGTTCAGGGTATTAAAACATCTAAAGCAAAACTGGATGATCCGAACAAACCGCAAGGTGTATTCATGCTTGTTGGTCCAAGTGGTGTAGGTAAAACTGAGACTGCTCTTGCTTTAGCCAATGAACTTTATGGTGGAGAATCACATCTTATTACGATTAATATGTCTGAATATCAAGAAGCACATACTGTTTCCTCTTTGAAAGGTGCTCCTCCTGGTTATGTTGGTTATGGACAAGGCGGTATATTAACAGAGGCTGTTCGGCGGAATCCCTATAGTGTTGTCCTGCTCGATGAAATAGAAAAAGCGCACAATGATGTTCAAGAATTATTCTATCAAGTCTTTGATAAAGGGACACTGGAAGATGGTGAAGGCCGACTTATTGACTTCAAAAATACCACGATCCTTTTAACATCAAATGTCGGTTCAACTGCAATTATGCAAGCTTGCATCAATCAACCTGTTGATACATGGCCAAGCGCAGAAAACTTAATTGAACATCTAAAGCCAAGTCTATATAAACAATTTAAGCCTGCATTTTTAGGACGCATGCGGATCGTTCCGTATTTACCTTTACATGATGATTTATTAGTTGAAATTATTCATCATAAAATCAGTAAAATAACAGCTCGTCTTGAAAAACAGTATCAAACCAAAGTTCACTATACAGACGACTTAGTCGAGTTGCTATTGAGCCGCTGTACGGAAGTCGATAGCGGTGCGCGTAATATAGATCACATTTTAAATGCTACGGTATTGCCTGCTTTAGCAACTGAAATTTTAATAGCATTAGCGGAAGATAATGTGCCTAAAGTGATTTATATCAATGCTAAAGATGATGAAATCACCTACCGTTTAGATCCAATTGAAAAAACAAAAGTTCCCAAAAAACGTCAGCCGAATAAAAAACAAGTAGATCAAGCCTAACCCAATTTATAGAGTATCGAATTATGAGCTTAGAACTTGAGTCTTTACTGTCTCCTATTTCAAGCGACTATCCTTGTGGACAAGATCTATCTTTTTCCAATGAGTTTCATGCCATTAAAATTGCAAAAACTCAAGATGATCCACTACTCGATCAAGGAGATTGGGTTGCTGAACCCAAACAAGCAGATTGGCATTTTGTACATCAAAAATCTATTGAGCTTTTAACTGAAAAATCAAAAGACATTCGTTTACTGGGCTGGTTACTTGAAGCTTGCTCCCACTTGTATGGATTTGAAGGCATAACCAAAGCACTTGAGCTAATGCATCGGACACTGAGCAACTATTGGACACAGTTACATCCTGAAATGGAAGAAGATGATTTAGATCAACGTTTAGGTTTATTACAAGGTTCAATCAATCAATTGGTTGCCTTGATTAAACGCGTTCCAATCACACATTCTCCTCAGTTTTCACTGGGTGACTACGAAGCGCTGCTGAGACAAAAAAATCAGCAATTAAAACAAATCGAAAATTACGAGGAAAATCATACTGTTCAATCTCAGGGGATTGAACAGTTCGAGCACAGTTTATTTAATACATCAAAATCATTTCAATATCAAAACTATCAACACTTTTCAGCACTTCTAGCCGAATGGTCTCAACTCAAAAGTGTGTTAGATCGCCTCATGGGACTCGATGCCCCTAGCTTTGCAGCTATTGATACGCAGCTTGAAAATGTCCATATCAGTTTAAAGAAACTCTATAAAACTGATGTTTTTGTGCAAATACATGCCATCAATACATCGACAGAATCAGCAACACCAGCAATGATAAGTAGCCAAAGACTTTCATTGATGCAAAAAGAAGAACAAATCAGCTTAGAGAATACATCACCAATGCCTCAAAATTTTAAGGTGCAACCGCAAAATCACCTCGTAAATCGTGAACAAGCAATGCGTGTATTGCAAGATATCTCAGACTATTTCCAAGCTAATGAACCACATAGTCCCGTAAGTTACATGTTGCAGAAAACTATAAAGTGGAATCAGATGCCACTTCACGAGTGGCTAAATCAAGTCATTAAAAATGAAAATCCACTCCTTAACATCCAAGAACTTTTGGGTGTACAACCACAATCTAATGAATCTAATAACTGGTAATCTTCATGTTTAAAGCAGAAAAAATACTTTGGGGCGAAGGTCTCTTCTTACGTCCTCAACATTTTCAATTGCAAGATGCTTATCATGAGCAACGCTTGAATCATACGATTCGCTCGACCATTCCATTTGCCTATGGCATTCAAAGTGTACAATTTGACGAAGCTCAGTTACAAACGCATATCTTGGCGCTCGAAAGCATTCAGATAATTTGGCAAGATGGAGAAATTTATCAGGCGCCTATGCGCGATCTATTACCATCGCCCGTTTTATTAGATGAGCTCAACCTGCGTGGCGAAGTTCTAGTCTATTTAGCGCTTCCAATTGTGCAAGCCAACAAGAGGAACTTAGCCGGTGAAAATAGTACGCAACTAGGTCGTTATCATTCTTATTTGACTTCGACTCATGACTTATTTACAGATGCCAGCGAAGCCGATATCACATTATTACACCGCCGTGCCGAGTTCAGATTATTAGATGCTAATATTGAGCCTAATCAAGAACTTGATGGGTTTTTATATCTAGCCTTAGCAAAGATTAAACGTCAAAGCTCTGGGCAATTTGAGTTTGATCGCCATTTTATTCCCCCAATTTTGCACATTGAGTCGTCTGAGAATCTCATTTCAAGTCTAAAACGTACTTTAAATGTCATTAAAGCGAAAATTAAGACCATTCAAAGTAATAATCGTGAAAATGAGCAGAAACTGATTGAGTTCCGCTCTGGTGATATTGTGTCATTTTGGTTGGTCAATGCACTGAATACAGCACATGCAACATTAAATCATTTATTACAATACCCACATATCCACCCAGAACGACTTTATTTTGAGTTATTGCGCTTAACAGGTTCTTTACTCACGTTCTCGACTGCACATGATGTGGAACATTTACCACGTTATCAACATCTTCATTTACAAGAAAGCTTTTCTGAGATTGATATCATTTTACGTGACTTATTGGATACCATTATTTCAAACCGTTACATCAGTATTCTACTGAAAGAAACCCGACCATCTTATTGGTTAGGTCGTTTAGAGTCAGACAAAATTACACGTGATTCAAGGCTGTACTTGGCTGTTTCAAGCAGTATGATGCAAACCCACGAACTGGTTCAATTGGTTCCTTTACGTTTCAAAGTAGGCAATACAATAGACGTTGAACAACGTGTAGTTGCTGCACTTCCAGCCGTACCGTTACAACATTTAGTACAAGTGCCAACAGCGATTCCTGTCCGGTCTGGCGTGAGTTACTTTGAAATCGAACCGAATAATGACTTATACCAACGTATGTTAGATGCCGAGTCGATTTGTATTTATATTCCAGCGGGGTTTCAAGATATTGCTGTTGAATTGATTGTGGTTATGAATGGCCAAGGATAATAATAATGAATAATGCCCCTTCACTTTTTGATGATGGACAAATTGGAACTGGTTTAGTTTCACCACCTATAGCCGCAAAAACTGCCAATACCTCGAACTTAGTCGATTTATTGCATGATGGTTTTTATATCGTTTTTTTATTAAAAAACCAATATATCCCTAGCAGTGTCACGGAATTTCGTGAAAAAGTTATTGCATTGCTCGATCGCTTTGAAAACCAAGCACGAAAATTACAGTTTTCTGCAGACGATATTCTAGACGCTAAATATGCCTACTGTGCATTATTAGATGAAACCATTGTGACTCAGCAAGATACACAGTTTTTTGAGCTTCAAAATAGCTGGCTCATTAGCCCCCTACAACTGAGTTTATTTGGGTCACAACTTGCAGGTTATCGTTTTTTCGAAATATTAGAGGAACTACGTCGTAAAGGACATGGTCGATTAGGTGCTCTAGAAGTTTATCATTACTGCATGCTGTTGGGTTTTCATGGTAAATATCGTATTGAGTCTATAGAAAATTTAAATCATCTGGTAGCACGTGTGGGGGATGAAATTGACTATTTAAAAGGGAAAAAGGCTGCCTTTTCTCCCTTTGCCTCTCTGCCCGATCAAATTAAACACATGATTCACCGCGAACTACCGTTCTATTGGATTTTACTGTTCTTGGTAATGTTTGCATTGTTAGCCTTTGGTGGCTTGTACTACATGTTGTCTAAGCAAAATACGAGTTCTTTAGCTAAATATGAAAATGTCATTTCAGCACCAACTGAACAAGCATATATCACAATCCATTTGCCCTAAGAACTCAATCCATGACTCGTGAAAAACAAACTTCAGTCAAAATTTTGACATCAGCAAAAAAGAAAAGACCTGCACCCATGCTCTATGCCGTGGGTGGTTTTTGTGTGGGTATCCTCTTAACATCAAGCATTGCTTTTACTTACTTTTTTATACAACAAAAAAATACATCCCTCCAAGTGAACCAAAACCCAGCTGTAGATCAAACAACTGCAATAGACAATGAAATGCCAACGCGCGAACCCGAAGCTATTTTTGAGGCGAGCAAAGTCAATGCTTCAAATCAGCCTCAAGCAACCAATGATCTAGAGTCATCTAATGAATTTATTCAACCCAAAGATGATGAGCTGAGTAAAGCTTTTCTACGCCGGCCCCAAGCATTAACCACAGCTGTACCAAAGCCGACGACGAATGCAATATCTCAAAATAAGGAGAATAAAAATCAGAATACTTCTCCACGCAGTTCAGACCATTCGCAAAAACAGAGCCCACAAAAAATAACTAGGCCACAGCAATCTTTGGATATAGCAGAGGAATCTCCTGTAGGAGATGTACAAACAACGATTACAACACGCGCCGTGGAAACAAAACATGTGGCTCTTACCACACCATGATCTATGCTCTTTTTTCTACTTTTCTAATTCTGGCATTAGGACTCAGTTTGGCACTGTCCTATGAATTAAGAACAATGTTTACCGATTTTTTTGTCGGGTTAATTCCTCAAGGAAAAAGAAAGTTTCAGTCTGCTCGTCAGTTTGCGCAACACATCAATAATGCTGCGGCACCTGAGCAATTACAATCCTCTTGGCATATTCAGCAATGGTGGATATTAGTTGCAGGTCTCCTTTTATTTACCAGTATCTTGATGTTTGCATTTACTAGCCCTGTCACGCCTACTAAGATTGAAGCCGATTATTTAAGACAATCAGATCCACAAATTTATGCATTACTCGAGGGACAAATTTTATCGCCACCACCAGAAGTAGAAGAATCATTGGTTGCTGCGGCCATAGTTGAAGCAAGTATGCTTGAGCAAGCGGATCTTAATAATAATTCTATTCAAGCCAGTACTTTGAGTTACGATCCGAGTATTCAGGATGTACATTCTGCCCATTCGTATGACAGTTTAGCAACGGCTGACCGTAAATGGCATAAAATGAACCCGCGCTATAAGCAGCGTCTACTAATGGTATTTAAAATCATGCATGATCAACATGGTTATGAGCTGGTACTGCTTGAGGGCTATCGTAGTCCACAACGCCAAAATTCCCTAGCCACTAATAAAAATACAACGCTCGCTCGTGGTTATCAAAGTTACCACCAATTTGGCTTGGCAGCGGATGTCGCATTTAAGCGAGATGGAAAAGTCGTTATTTCTGAACGAGACCCATGGGCGATGCGTGGCTATCAGCTCTATGGCGAAGTTGCAGAATCTGTCGGTTTAACTTGGGGCGGACGTTGGACGTCAATCCAAGACTATGGACATACCGAGTATCGAATGCCTGGTTTAAAAAAAACCGCTGAGATGGCTGAAAAGTTGACCTCCGAGGGGCAACTTTTAGCAGCAAATTTAAATTAGTCAGTTGCAATCATGATCCAAATATTGGTTCATGATTTCTAAGACTTCTGAAGTCTTTTCTGCGTGCAACCAATGCCCAGCATCTGCAACCGTTTGAATCTGCGCTTGAGAAAACTGCGATTGAATCGCATCCATATATTCGGGCTTTTCTACATAAGGTGACTTTCCACCACGAATAAATAATGCAGGTTTTTGCCATGTTTTTATATTTTCCCATGAAAGAATTTGAGCATAATTCTGATACAGGGCATCTACATTAAACAACCATTTTCCTTTGCTAAAAGACTTTAGTAAAAATTGAATTACCATTTCTTCTTTGAGATATTCACGCATAATTTCAATGGCCTGCTGGCGATTTTCAATATCAGCTTTTTGCACTGAAAATAATGCTTTGAAAATCTGCTCATGATGATTTTCTTTATACGCAATAGGCGTAATATCCAGCACCACAAGTTGCTCTAACCGATTCCCTGCCACTTCTGTCACTTTCATGACCAATTTTCCACCCATAGAATGGCCGATTAAAGAAAAGTGTTCAATATTAAGCTCATCCAAAGTGTCAATCAGATCAGCAGCCATCAATTCATAAGTCATAGCATCTGAATGTGCAGATAAACCATGATTACGAACATCGACTTGTAATACATGATGACTCGCATAATAGTGTCGAGCAAGCATTCCTAAATTACTTAAGCTGCCGAATAAACCATGAACGAATACCAGTGTTTTTGCTGTTTGTTGTTCATTTTGATGAAATTGATAATTGAGAATCATATAAAACTTACTGTATTTGATTTCTATAGATATTGAATTTTTAATGTGAATAAATCAAATGACATTTTGATTTTTATTAAAATGTGCTTAGGCTATTTTGAATGTAAATTTGCTTAGGCTAAATTTAAAATATCATATA
>NZ_BKFU01000092.1:0-8417 GCF_008980265.1 Acinetobacter sp. TUM15064
AATGATTAAAAAGACTTACAATTAAAATTGATTATATATAAGATGGTCGATTTAAATATCATAGAAAATAAAACCCCTAATCATAAAAAATTAGGGGTTTTATTTTGTACAGCTTAATGACCACATTCGCCTTTAAACTTGGTAGAAATTTCGATACCACTGTACAAACTGTTGGACGCCGTCTTCAACTGAAACTGAAGGCTTATAGCCTACACTTTGTTCCAAGGCTGTACTGTCAGCAAAAGTGTCGGGTACATCGCCTGCTTGTAAAGGTAATAAGTCCAAAATGGCTTCTTTATCTAATGCTTTTTCAATTGCATGAATATATTCAATCAATTTAACAGGATTATTATTGCCGATATTAAAGATACGGAAAGGCGCATTGCTGGTCGATGGATCTGGATGGTTGCTATCCCAGTTTGGATTGGCTTGTGCAATTTGATCGCTTGAGCGAATCACACCTTCGACAATATCTGCAATAAACGTAAAATCACGGGTATGGTTACCATGATTGAACACAGGAATTGGCTTGTTTTCAATGATATTTTTAGTGAATTTGAATAAAGCCATGTCTGGGCGACCCCACGGGCCATAGACCGTAAAGAAACGTAAGCCAGTGGTTGGCAGTTGGAATAAATGACTATAACTATGAGCCATTAACTCATTCGCACGTTTGGTGGCAGCGTAAAATTGCACAGGATGGTTGACCCCATGTTTTTCACTAAATGGCATGGTGGTATTGGCACCGTAGACGCTACTTGTGCTGGCATAAGTGAGATGCGGTGTTTTCGCATAACGGCATGCTTCAATAATATTGGTAAAGCCAATAATATTGCTTTCGACATAACTCATTGGGTTTTCAAGTGAGTAGCGCACGCCTGCTTGTGCGGCCAAGTGAATGACGCGATCAAACTGATGCTGTTGAAAGCATTGATCAACTGCTATTTTATCGGCAAGATTGGCTAGAATGAACTCGAATTGTCCTGCATTTTGGGTGGCTGTTTGATTTAATAAATCAACACGTGCTTGTTTGAGCGTAGGATCATAATAATCATTCATGTTGTCAAAGCCGACAACGCTATCACCACGTTCAAGCAACTTTTTAGCAACATGAAAACCAATAAAACCTGCTGCACCTGTGACTAAAACTTTCATTCATCACCTCCAAAAATATCACGAGTATAAATTTTATCTTCAACATCACTTAAGTCCTGAGACTTGCGATTGGCAATGATGACATCACTTTGCTGCTTAAATTGATCTAAATTATTGACTACTTTTGATTTAAAGAATTCTTCTTCATTTAAAGTTGGTTCATAGACAATCACATTAATCCCTTTGGCTTTAATGCGTTTCATAATGCCTTGGATAGCTGAAGCCCTAAAGTTATCTGAGCCACTTTTCATCACTAAACGGTAGATGCC
Organism: Acinetobacter sp. TUM15064; assembly: GCF_008980265.1. Classification (NCBI taxonomy): domain Bacteria; kingdom Pseudomonadati; phylum Pseudomonadota; class Gammaproteobacteria; order Moraxellales; family Moraxellaceae; genus Acinetobacter; species Acinetobacter sp. TUM15064. The sequence goes on from NZ_BKFU01000092.1 coordinate 1,425, forward strand.
AACAGTGTTTGGGTTTTTGGCAATAATGGAATCTGCAATAAAGTCTTTACGTGTACTGTTGGAATCGACAATCGCTTGAATTAGGTTGCTTGGCACTTGATTGTAATTGGCAAGAAGTTGCTTGGTGTCCTTAGGTAGACAATAGCCACCATAGCCAAAGGATGGGTTATTGTAATGGTTGCCAATACGTTGATCTAAACATACGCCTTCAATAATTTGACGGGTATCCAGACCGAAGGACTGGGCATAGGTATCGAGTTCATTAAAATAAGCGACGCGCATTGCAAGGTAAGTGTTGGCAAATAATTTAATTGCTTCAGCTTCTGTAGAGTCTGTAAATAATACTGGACTATCTTTTTTAATGGCACCTTCAATCAACATGTCTGCAAACAATTGAGCACGTTCTGATTTTTCACCGACAATAATACGTGAAGGATAAAGATTGTCATGTAAAGCCTTACCTTCACGTAAAAACTCTGGAGAAAAAATAATGTTCTCGGTGTTGTATTGTGCTTTTACTTTCTGAGTAAATCCTACGGGCACCGTGGATTTAATAACCATGGTTGCTTGAGGATTAATTCCAACTACATCTTGGATTACGCTTTCGACACTTTGAGTATTGAAATAGTTGGTTTTTGTGTCGTAGTCGGTAGGTGTCGCAATAATGACAAAATCAGCGCCTCGATAAGCCTCATATTTGTCAGTTGTAGCACGAAAATTAAGCGGTTTCTCGCTTAAAAATGTCGATATATCTGCGTCCTGAATCGGAGATATTTTTTTATTCAACATGTCGACTTTTGTGTCGATGATATCCAGTGCAATAACTTCATGATGTTGTGAGAAGATCATGGCATTAGAAAGGCCGACGTAACCGGTGCCTGCAACTGCTATTTTCATATCAACCTGATTCTATATTCTTCATATGGGAGCTTGGATTCAAACCATTTCTGATTTGTAAAAAGCGACTTCGTATCATAGCACAAACTATTTTGAGTATTATGAAGGCTTTGAAAAAGCCATACACTAACTTCTTGTCAGAGATGTTATGATATGAAACAGAATGCTGGTGGATGATAGAACATGCAGGAAAACGTGAACGATGCGCTGTTAAAACAGGCTGATACCCAAGCAGAACAAAATGTTGTGTTGTGCATGAAATGGGGCACCAAATATGGGGCCGAGTACGTCAATCGTTTATATAATATGGTGAAACGTCATACCACGGTTGATTTCAAAATGGTCTGCCTAACAGATCGTTCTGAAGGAATTGACCCTGCAGTTGAATGTTTTCCGATTCCACCATTGGCATTACCACCGGGGAGTCCTGAGCGAGGGTGGAATAAGCTGTCTACATTTGAACCAGATTTGTATGGTTTAAAGGGGAATGCTTTATTTCTAGACTTGGATGTGGTGATTGTTGACAATATTGACAGTTTCTTTACCCACCCAGGGGATTTTCTGATTATTCATGATTGGAAACGCCCGTGGCGTATTACAGGTAATAGCTCGGTTTACCGTTTTAAATTGGGCGCTTTCCCGGGATTAATGCCTTATTTCCGTGAACATTTTGATGAAATTCGTCAGAAGTTTCGTAATGAGCAAGCCTATTTGTCATGGTATGTCGATCAAGAGAAAAAGTTGTCTTACTGGCCAGATAGTTGGTGTAAGAGCTATAAATATCACTGCCTACAAAAGATTCCTTTGGCGTATTTCAAGCCGCCTGTGAAACCTGAAGGCGTTAAAATCATTATTTTCCATGGTGAGATCAATCCACCTGACGCGATTCATGGTGGCGGTGGGAAATGGTATCGCTATGTATTGCCATCGCAGTGGATTAAGGATGCGTGGCAATAATTGCCACTAAGTAGACTCATGTTTTGAAGTGATCAAGCGAATGCAAAATATTGATGTTGTGATTGCCTGGGTAGATGGTAATGACATTGAACTGAAAAAAAAGCGCCATAAATATTTGACGGGTGAAGATGCCTCTGATGCGATCAGTGATACGCGTTTCGCCAGCAATAATGAAATTTATTACAATATTGCTTCAATTTTAAAATATGTTCCTTTTTGTCGTCATATTTATGTTGTAGCGGACAATCAACGTCCTGAATTTATTGATGAGTTTGTCGCGCAGGGCCTATGTGCTAAGGATAAAATTCGGGTGGTTGATCACCGCGAAATTTTCAAAGGTTTTGAACAGCACTTGCCCACATTCAATACACGTTCTATTGAAACGATGCTTTGGAATATTGAGGGGTTGTCGGATTATTTTATCTACCTGAATGATGATTTCTTTTTTAATTCGCCAGCAAAAATTGAAGACTTCTTAAAAGATGATCATTTGGTGGTCTATGGTCACTGGCAAAGTAGCTTTGCGCTTAAAGCCAAGCTGAAATATCGCCAGTTTATGAGTCGTCAATTGGGTCAACCTATACAGCCTAAGCATATGATTGCGCAGATGCTTGGTGCGGATATTTTAGGCTTTAATAAGTTCTTTGAAATTCATCATTATCCTCATATTGTAGATCGTGATGCATTAAAGGACTATTTGCTTGCGCATCCGCAGCGTTTAGAAACACAGATCAAGTTTAAATTTCGAAGTGTAGAACAGCTAAATCCAATTTCACTGATGAACCATATTAAGATTCAAAAACAGCAGGCGGAGTTGAAGCCTGATCTTGAACTGGCGTATCTTAAAAATCAGGATAGTTTGAATAGTTTTATACAGGCGCTTCAAAATCCCGAAATTAAATATGGTTGTATTCAAAGTTTGGATCAGCTGAGTAGCGATGCTGCAAAGCAGATCAGTGATGCAATGCATGAAAAATTAGCAGGCTATTTACCCCATTCCGTTTTGGTTTAAAGGTTCATGATGAAAGTTGTTACTTATTTAATTAATTTGGACGGCAGTCAGGAACGACTTGAGCGAGCAACACAGCAGTTGGATCAAGTCAATTGGCCTTTTGAGCGCTTTTCTGCGGTCGATGGTCGAGGCAAAGCACTCACTGAGTTTACAAACTATGATGATCATGGTGCGAATCAAGCACTGGGTCGTAGTTTGATGAATTCAGAGTTGGGGTGTTATTTGAGTCACTACGGTTGCGCGGAGAAGTTTCTAACGACAGATGCTGATTATTTAGTTGTGCTTGAAGATGATATGAAGATTAATCAAGAGTTTAAAGACAAGCTTGATGGCGTACTTACCTATCTAAATCAGCATAAAGAATTAGATTGGTATTTGATCAATATTGCAGCCAAAAAGAAAAAACTAAGCAAAGATGTTACGAATATTGATGGCATGAGCTTATGGCACGCTTTTTATTTCCCTATTCGCGGTCTCGGTTTAGTTTGGTCACGCAAAGGTGCTGAAGCATTTATACAAGAAGGAAAATCAATGACCATGCCTGTTGATATTTTCTTTCAAACTTGGCTCAGTAAAAATGGGAAAGGTTTAGGAGTATGGCCTGCATTGGTCAAACCAGCGGGTCTGGACAGTGATATTTTGGGGACTGTAGCTGCAGAAGGAATTTCTCGTAAAGAAAAAGAAGGTCGAAGTTTTTCTTATGGGGTTAAAAAGCAAAAACGAATGTGGCGTGACAAATTTTATGCGGTGAAGCATAAGTATTTGTAATTGTCCTAAGGTGTTTTGATACAAGGCTAAATGATCGACTAAAATGAAAATTTTTAAAAAGTTATTTTATATTTTAAAGTTTTATACGCTGCTTAATTTAAAACAACGAAATAAATGTGATGCCATAGATAACTATGCAGATCAGATCGTTTTACAGGCTAAGCCAGAGAATCAAAGCGTTCAATTACCTAAAAAGATATGGATCTATTGGGAAGGGAACATGCCAGCTTTGGTTCGGCATTGTATTGATCATATTCAGAAATTACATCCTGACTATACTGTGAATCTGTTAAATCCAAATAATGTCGCAGATTTTATTAGTTTTGACCTAACCTCACCTATTTTGCAAAAAGCAACATCCCAGCAACGCGCAGATTTAATCCGTTTTGACTTGATTTATCATTATGGTGGGATTTGGTTGGATGCAAGTATTATTGTTTATAAAAAATTAGATTGGATTGAAAAGCTCATCCAGCAAACAGGAACACAAGGCTTTGCCTATTATCGGAAAAAAAATACGACACTGGCTGATTTTCCCGTGATTGAAAATTGGTTACTGGCGAGTGTAGAAAAGAATCCATTTTATCAATTATGGTTTGATGAACTTTTTAAGGCGATTGATCTCGGACCAAAGCAATATATCCAATATATCCAAGCCAACTATGATAATTCTCAAGACTATTTTCAGCGTATTGGTCGGTTAGAGTATCTTGTGGCTTATGTTGCGTGTCAGAAGGTGATGCGAGATTTAGCACCGAGTATGGTATTAATCAATTGTGATAAAAATGCGTTTTTCTATCAAGTTAAAAATAAATGGGTTAAAGAAAAGACCCTCATTGATTTAGCTATTCATGAGTCACCAGATGAGTATCCGAATCTCATAAAACTTGCGGGGAAAGAGCGTCAGATATTGGATAAGCATTTTGTGCGAGGACAATATTTCAAGCACTCACTCTTAGATTTTTAGTCAGCACTGGAAAAAATAACCTTGAATCGGATGCATTTTATTGGGCTTTAAATAAGTCCTTTGCATTTATTTTTGGAAATGCTTCCACAGCGCTATGTTCAGAAAGGTTATATACGGTAATTCCTTGAGCCTTAAAGAACTGTGCTGCTAAGTCGAAGGCTGGTAATGTGAAATCCAATGATCTGTCTAAAAGCGTTGGTTGTTTATTTTCAGCACTCTCATAGAAACGGGGTTGGGTAAAATTATTCATGTCTAACCCAGCTAAGTAAATCTCTTGATAGCGGAGTGAGTGAATAATCTGTAGTGCAACGTAGGCTACAGTAAAATAATCAAAGATCGCGGTATATATTTGAGTTGAAAAACCCAATTGATTGTTGGTATAGAAATAATTTTTTTGCATGTCGACAGCTTTTTTAGGCTGTAAGATTGGTTCAATTTCACCGCGAGTAATAGGCTCTACGACTCTAATGTTACATTGGATATCCTGAAATAAAACTTTTCGTAAAATCAGATCTAAGCAACGTGGTGTAGTGTAAAACGTACAATTGCTATTGAGAACTTTCAACACTAAATCAAAACGGCTCTCAACGAAATTATGGTCAATAATGACATAATGCTTAAACACAACATTAGGCATCGAAATTGCGCCATTTAATCCAACATAATCTATATCGGAGCGGGTAAAAGCTTCGGGAGGGATCTGTTGGACTGATGGCCCAGTTGCAATCATCATGCATAGTTTGTTTTCTGTACAAACAGCTTGTGTATTATCGACGACCAACTTCTGTTTGAAAAAAAGTTTTTGTAAACCATTTTCAGTATCACGTTCAACCTGATAATACGGCCAAAAACGGCGATTATGTTTGTATTGATTTGAATGACTCAGTTTGTAAACGACTTTATAAATATTTCTAAAACACAAGTTTGAAAAAAATAATTGTAAGGTCTGTAGCTTTTTAGGAATCATAAACAAGTCATTCAGGTTGAACATTTTAAAAAATAGGCTAAGTTGTGACTAAAGCAGTCACTTTAAGCTTTAGTCATCTAGTCTAAATTTGTTGCTACTGAGTTTAGACTTTAATTTATTGAGCTTTTGAGTGAACCAAGATTCTTTCTGCCCTGGGCGTGTAATTTTATTGCCGTGATAGTTGGCTTGAGTTGCTTTGGTAAAAGCGCCAAAAGGTTCAATCATATATTGTTCTGGTTTGTATCCAGCAGCTAGCGCTTCGTCATAATATTGATCAAAAAGTGCTATTAAATCTGCCCGAGGGTGAGGCATGATTTCACCATCAAACCAGTGCTTTTGGCCTGTTGCTTCAAGACGAGGTAATGAATACTTATGACTGAACTGCGTGCCCATATCTGAGTAATGTAGAATTTTGATCTGTTCAATCGACATCCCTTCGCCATCAATATTATTGTAAGAATCTTGATAAGGTTGTACGAGATTTGGTTTTTCTTTTAGAAGGCGCATTAAATTCTTATGTGCATCTGGATTGGCTTGAATGTCTTTCAATGCAGGAAGATATTGTTTGGCTTTTTCGCAATCCCATACACAAGTACATAGACGTGCTGAGCTTTTGCCGCCCTTAGCGATAACAATGGCATCATCCTGCATTGGATGAGACCAAAGTTCTGCAATATCACAAAGTACAATGACGTCGGCATCCATGTAAATTGCGCGACCTTCGAAGTTACACGATTCAGGAATGGCCCAACGGAAACCAGAAAAAGGAGTAGCCCATTTTTCAGTACGCCATCCCTCACCAGTCTCCTGATTGGTGTACCAAGGACTGTTTGTGTCATGACTCAGTTGCATCCAAGTAATATTCACTGGATGCGAAGTGTGCTTACGAAGACTATATTCAAGAACCATCATTTGTTCTAAGTCACAATTATTGGGATCACAACCTACAAATACTTGAATTGTTTGAGTCATCTTACACACCGTTTTATATAATTAGATTTTAATACAAAGTCATCGCTATAACTATAATAGGATTATAAGTGCTAAAAGCTAGTTCTGCGTAGTAGTTTTTTGCAAATAGTGTCTTGCTGAATGCGGTGCCGCTAGAGATATATGATGTGATTGGTCGCTTTAAATTGATGAGTTTGGTGGGTTCAACTAATATATTGGATATGAGTTAGAGATCTTCCTTAGATTGAGTTTGGTCATCATTGTATTTTATGATTTTGGCGGAATATTTTGAGTGAGAATAGAAGTACTTTCTCTGTAATTTTTGCATTTATACGTTAAATTTTAAGTATAAGTGTTCGATGATTTATAGATTTAAGTATTTGTAATTAAATATAAAATAGCCTTGAGTGTTTTTCAGGTTTTACAGGATCGGTAATGTTAACAGTTTTTGGTTTCCATACGAACGATAAGTTA
>NZ_BKFU01000093.1:0-8050 GCF_008980265.1 Acinetobacter sp. TUM15064
AGCGGATCATCAGGGCCACATTAGGATTCAAATCTATGAAGACGGCTTATGCCACAATTAAAGGTATTGAAGTCATGCGTGCACTACGTAAAGGACAAGCATCGTCATTTTATTATGGTCAGCCTCAAGGTGAAGTGTGTCTAATCAACAGGGTTTTCGGTCTCTAAGCACTTTTAAAAAGGAACTTCATCGACTCAAATCTCTATTTGCAACAGTGCCGTTTGGTGGAAACCAAGATGCATTGCATCAAATTATTAGGCGATAAATTAATGGCAAGAAGCTTTCCTAGTCAGGTGAATGAAATTCATGCACGTGTAGCAGTCCTCAACAGATTTACGGAATTAGGTCGACCACTTACCCAAGTTACGCCTTAAATTTGGCTCAATTAGGGGCGCTTTGCATTTCAAATCTTTGTGCAACAAAGTCGCTGTACATTGACTCTTGATATTTTTTCCTGGTAAGCGCAATGTCTTACAAAGTCTTGCAAGGATTTCCTTGGCCGGAACCGCAAAGCGACGCGATTGGAGAGGGCGAAATGAAAGCGCACCTACAGGTGATTTTCACGCTCGATCCCGATCAACGGCTGACGCGGGGCAGCGCGTTTTTCTCAAAAAACAAAAAGAGATGAGGCACCGTGATCGTCGGTGCCTCGTCAGATCAATCTTTACAGGAGCATCAGTATGGACAGAAAACAATGCCAGGTCTGCAGCCAACCCGCCACCGTGCGGGTGGAAGCCAATCTCAACGGTCGTCACAGCACCATGCTGTTGTGTGACGACCATTACCGTCAACTGGTGCGCCAGCAAAAGCGCACCGTCTCGCCGCTGGAAGCCTTGTTCGGCTCGCGCAGCGGCCTGTTCGAGGACTTCCTCGGCAGTGACTTCTTCCGCATCGGCGACGACGCGACGCCGATGGCCGCCGATACCGATGACGTGGTCGATGCCTCGTTCGGCGAGCCCGCCGCCGCAGGTTCGGGTGCGCCGCGCCGTCGCGGCAGTGGGCTCGCCAGCCGTATCAGCGAACAGTCCGAGGCCCTATTGCAGGAGGCCGCCCGACACGCTGCCGAATTTGGCCGCGCCGAGGTGGATACCGAACACCTGCTGCTGGCGCTATCCGACAGCGATGTGGTGAAGACCATCCTGGGGCAGTTCAAGATCAAGGTCGATGACCTCAAGCAACAGATCGAATCCGAAGCCAAGCGCGGCGAGAAGCCGTTCGAGGGCGAGATCGGCGTGTCGCCCCGGGTCAAGGACGCGCTCAGCCGTGCTTTCGTGGCCTCCAATGAACTCGGCCACTCTTATGTCGGGCCGGAGCATTTCCTGATCGGGCTCGTCGAGGAAGGCGAAGGTTTGGCGGCCAACCTGCTACGCCGTTACGGTCTCACGCCGCAAGCGCTGCGCCAGCAGGTAAGCAAGGTGGTCGGCAAAGGGGCCGAGGATGGCCGCGCCGAGACGCCGACCAACACGCCCGAGCTGGATAAATACTCGCGCGACCTCACCAAGATGGCGCGTGAGGGCAAACTCGATCCAGTCATCGGCCGTGCGCAGGAGATCGAGACCACCATCGAGGTGCTGGCCCGGCGCAAGAAGAACAACCCGGTGCTGATCGGCGAGCCGGGCGTGGGCAAGACCGCCATCGTCGAGGGGCTGGCGCAGCGCATGGTCGCCGGCGAAGTGCCCGAGACGCTGCGCGACAAGCGCCTGGTCGAACTCAACATCAACGCCATGGTGGCAGGCGCCAAGTACCGCGGCGAGTTCGAGGAGCGCGTGCAGAAGGTGCTCAAGGAAGTGACCGAGCACCAGGGCGAGATGATTCTCTTCATCGATGAAGTGCACACCATCGTCGGTGCCGGCCAGGGTGGCGGCGAAGGCGGGCTGGACGTGGCCAACGTGTTCAAGCCGATGATGGCGCGCGGCGAGCTGAACCTGATCGGCGCCACCACGCTCAACGAGTATCAGAAGTACATCGAGAAGGACGCCGCGCTGGAGCGTCGTTTCCAGCCGGTGATGGTGCCCGAGCCGACGGTAGCGCAGACCATGATGATCCTGCGCGGCCTGCGCGACACCTTCGAGGCGCACCACAAGGTCAGCATCACCGAGGATGCGATCATCGCCGCCGCCGAGTTGTCGGACCGCTACATCACCGCGCGCTTTTTGCCTGACAAGGCCATCGACCTGCTTGACCAGGCGGCCGCACGCGTGAAGCTGTCGGCCACGGCTCGCCCAGTGGCCGTACAAGAGCTGGAGTCCGAACTGCACCAGTTGCGGCGTGAGCAGGACTACATGGCCTCGCGCAAGCAGTACGACAAGGCCGCCGAGCTGGGCAAGCGCATCGAGGCAAAAGAGGCCGAACTCAAGAAGCTCATCGAAGATTGGGAGCGCGAGCGCGCCTCGGGCAGCGCCGAAGTCAAGGCCGAGCATGTCGCGCAGATCGTCTCGCGCCTGACCGGCATTCCGGTCAACGAGCTGACGGTGGAAGAACGCGAGAAGCTGTTGCATCTGGAACAGCGGCTGCACGAGCGCCTGGTGGGCCAGGACGAAGCGGTGCGCGCGGTAGCCGATGCCGTGCGGTTGTCGCGCGCGGGGCTGCGCGAGGGCAGCAAGCCAGTGGCGACGTTCCTGTTCCTCGGGCCGACCGGCGTGGGCAAGACCGAGCTCGCCAAGGCGCTGGCCGAGTCCATCTATGGCGATGAAGGTGCGCTGCTGCGCATCGACATGTCCGAGTACGGGGAACGCCATACCGTGGCACGCCTGGTGGGCGCGCCTCCGGGTTATGTGGGCTATGACGAGGGCGGCCAGCTCACCGAGAAGGTGCGTCGCAAGCCCTACAGCGTGTTGCTGCTGGACGAGATCGAGAAGGCTCACCCCGACGTCTACAACATCCTGCTGCAGGTGTTCGACGACGGGCGGCTCACCGACGGCAAGGGCCGGGTGGTGGATTTCACCAATACCATCATCATCGCCACCTCGAACTTGGGCTCGGACATCATCCAGCGTCGGCTGAAGGCCCGTAGCGCCGCCGGCGAGGAATACGAGAAGACCAAGTCCGAGGTGATGGACGTGCTGCGCGGACACTTCCGCCCCGAGTTCATCAACCGCATCGACGAGATCATCGTCTTCCATGCGCTGGGCAAGGAGGAGATCCGCCATATCGTCGGCCTGCAGCTCGATCGTGTGGCCCGCAACGCCGCCAGCCAGGGCGTGACGCTGACCTTCGATCAGACCTTGATCGACCACTTCGCGGAGGAAGGCTACAAGCCCGAGTTCGGCGCGCGTGAACTCAAGCGCCTGATCCGCAGCGAGCTGGAGACGGCACTGGCGCGCGAGATGCTGGGTGGCGGTATCGGCAAGGGCGATCACGCCAGCGCCCGCTGGGATGACAAGGCCGAACGGGTGGTCTTCGAGCGCCAGGAGCCACCCGCGAAGCCGGCCGAGCCTGAGAAGCCCGATGCCGCGAACGTGGCTGAGGCGCCGCCGAGCGACGCGAGCAAGCCTGCGCGCAAGAAGAAGTCAGCGGGCGGCGAATCTTGAGCGACGGGAGGCTGTCGTATCCGACCCCAATGGGCTGACATGGGCAGCCACCCTCGTGTCGCTGGCGGTCGCTATCCCCACAGCGGGGCACGCGGTCATCTACAAGCGTGACCCTCGATCGGCCACGCTGTGGGTACTGCTGATCGCCTTGTTGCCGCTGGGCGGTTCGCTGCTGTATGTGCTGTTCGGCATCAACCGTTACCAGCGGCGGGCGCGGCGGCTCTTCCCGGGGGCAGATCCTGCTGTTCGGCAGGATCTCTCGCCCACGATGCCCGAGGCTGTATCGCCGCCACTTGCCGGTCTGGCCCACCTGGTATTGAAGCAGTAAAACAAGTCACTGAGAAAGGTCATAGTGTGGCTGAAGTTGCTGCACGTTTAGGAACCACTACGCATAGTCTGTATGCCTGGATCAAACGTTATGATCCACAGCAACCCAAGACAACAGAATCTAGTGATCCAAGTACAGAATTAGCAAAGTTAAAAAAAGAGCTACAAAGGGTCACTGAAGAAAGAGACATATTAAAAAAGGCCGCGGTGTACTTCGCAAGCCAGTCCAAATGAGGTACGCCTTTATTCAGGACAATCAGAACATATGGCCTGTCCGTCGTTTATGTTCAGCTCTGGATGTTCATCACAGTGGTTATTACGCATGGTTAAAGCAACCTACCAGTAAAACTGCCAAGAAACGGCAACAGCTTTCAGGATTGATTAAACAATTCTGGCTGGAATCTGGTGGAGTTTACGGCTATCGCAAGATTCACTGTGATTTGAAAGATGCTGGCGAAAGTTGTGGGATCAATCGAGTACATCGACTGATGAAAGCAAATGGTCTTAAATCACAGCGTGGTTATCGTAAGCCTAGAGCTTACGCTGGTACTCCGGCTGTTATTGCCGCAAACACTTTAGACCGACAGTTTAATCCAACTCAGCCGAACCAATTATGGGTGACTGATATTACCTATATTCGTACCAATGAGGGATGGTTGTATCTTGCTGTTGTAATCGACCTGTTCTCACGACTTGTGGTTGGTTGGTCTATGAAGTCGAGAATCACTACAGATCTGGTTTTAGATGCATTATTGATGGCCTTGTGGAGAAGGAATCCAAAGAGCAAGGTCCTGATCCATTCTGATCAAGGTAGCCAATACACCAGTTATGAATGGCAGACATTTCTCAAGCATCATAATCTTGAAAGTAGTATGAGTCGGCGTGGAAACTGCCATGACAATGCTGTTGCCGAGAGTTTCTTTCAGTTATTAAAGCGAGAGAGGATCAAGAAGAAAATATATTCATCAAGAGCTGAAGCAAGATCAGATATCTTTGAATATATTGAGATGTTTTATAATTCAAAACGCCGACATGGTTCCAATGGTCAGCGTTCTCCATTAGATTATGAAAAAGCCCATCAGAAGATGGTTATGTGTGTCTAGAATTTTGGTGGCTATTCAGTCTGGCGCTATCCAATTTAACCTACAAAGATGGATGAGACTTTGAACAAAGCCAGTGACCATGCGTAAAGACAATCGAAAGAGAGATTTAATCATTAGGCAGCATTGGATAGCTGCGTCGGAGTAAGTTTGATTTCGTCCTTGTTTGCCTTTTGATGGGGCATACCATTGCGTAGCAGGATCAAACCAAATGGCAATATTTCCACGACTCATGAGTGCTCGGTTATATGAAGACCAATTGGTTGTGCGATAAATTTTAGGTGTCGACTTATTCATTTGAAAATTATATTGTGGAATAAGCCTTTAGAGATAGGTTTGTGCAACAAAGCCGAAGCGGCATCGATTGAAGACGCCCAAGTATGGGCGGAGTGATTTCGTCAGGACGTTGCGACGACAGCGGTGGTGTGTGGAGAGGTGTCGATCAGCTATAGCGCCAGCATGGGGGTGGCCCCCCTTGACGTCTGCTTAAACTCTTCCGAGCAGGTGATGCAGCAGGCGGACAGCGCGCTCTACCAGGCAAAAAGACAAGGGCGCAACCAAGTTGTGGGCGCACAAGTATTTCAGAATTGAGAGGAATGGCGATGAAGGAAAAGCAACCGGACCCGATCAAAACATTTCGTGCCCAATGGGCAGTGATGACGTTCTACGAGCGCTTCGAACAGGTGATCGCGCTCGCGCTGTCCGCAATCATTGCCGTGATCATCGTGGTCTCGCTGCTGCAGCTGATCTCGATCGTCTTCAGCCTGCTGGTCATCGATGCGTTCAATCCGCTCGATCACAAGGTCTTCCAGACCGTGTTCGGCATGATCATGACGCTGCTCATCGCCATGGAGTTCAAGCATTCCATCGTGCGGGTGGCCTTACGCCGCGATAGCATCATCCAGGTCAAGACGGTGATCCTGATCGGGCTGATCGCCCTGGCGCGCAAGTTCGTGATCCTCGACCCGGAGACCAGCCCCGCCAAGATCGCGGCGCTCGCAGGCGCGATGCTGGCCCTCGGGGCGACTTACTGGCTGCTGCGCGAGCGCGCTGACCGGGCCGCCGGGGAAAGCCCAAATGAGCCATCGTGATCGGCGCCACGCGCAGGCTGCCGGCGCGCGGCATCGCTGGCTCAATCGCCTGCAAACCGCGCTGTTGGTGCTGACCCTGCGGCTGTATGGCGCACGCCCTCTGCACCCGAATGAAGCGCCCGATCTTTGGGCTGTGTTGCGCGAACTGGCGGCGCGGGCCGGGTTGCCTGCCGTGCCGGTACCGCACTACGTGCCCAGCGGGGTCGTCAACGCCTTCGCCACCGGTACGAAGCATCACGCGGCCATCGCGCTGACAGACGGTCTGCTGCGTAGCCTCACGCCCCGCGAGTTGACCGGCGTGCTCGGCCACGAAATCGCGCATATTGCGAACGAGGATTTGCGTGTCATGGGCCTGGCCGATTCCATCAGCCGGCTCACCCATCTTCTGGCCTTGTTGGGGCAAATCATGCTCCTCTTCAGCCTGCCGGCCTTGCTGTGGGGCACAGTCGCTATCCAGTGGCCGGCGCTGCTGTTGCTGGCCGTTTCGCCGCAGCTCGCGCTGCTGGGTTTGTCGCGGGTGCACGAATTCGACGCCGACCGGCTCACCGCCGAATTGACCGGCGACCCACAGGGATTGGCTTTGGCGCTCGCCAAGATCGAGCGGGAGAGTCGCGCCTGGCTGCTGCCCGGATGGGGCAACCCGGAACCCTCCTGGTTGCGCACGCATCCGGCGACGACAGAGCGCATCCAACGCTTGCGGGAATTGGCTGATTCGATGGCACCGCAACCGCTTCATTCCAGCCCATTTCTGCCGGACATCCCCTTGGCGCCACGCCCACCGCGTTGGCGCGCCAGCGGTGTCTGGCGCTGATTTCAACAAGGAGAATGGCATGACCTACCCCGACCTCAACAGCCGCCCGGCGCCGGACCGATTCATCCGGCGCTGGCTCGTCATCACTGGCTGCATCGCCGCACTCATGCTGCTGTGGCAGTTCTTGCCTGCCATCGAAGCCTGGTTCAGTCCGCGCGAAGCGGCCGAGCGCACGGTGACACCGCGTGGTGATCTGGCGGCAGACGAGCAGACCACCATCCAACTGTTCGAGAAATCGCGCGGGTCGGTGGTTTACATCACCACGGCGCAACTGGTGCGTGACGTCTGGTCGCGCAATGTCTTTTCCGTGCCGCGCGGCACCGGCTCCGGCTTCATCTGGGACGATGCCGGCCACGTGGTGACCAACTTCCACGTCATCCAGGGGGCATCGTCTGCCACGGTCAAACTGGCCGACGGTCGCGATTATCAGGCTGCGCTGGTGGGCGCCAGCCCCGAGCACGACATCGCCGTGCTCAAGATCGGCGTCGGCTTCAAGCGCCCGCCCGCTGTGCCGGTGGGCACCAGTGCCGACCTCAAGGTCGGGCAGAAAGTGTTCGCTATCGGCAATCCCTTCGGATTGGACTGGACGCTCACCACCGGCATCGTCTCAGCGCTCGACCGCACCCTCGACGGCGAAGGGGGCGGGCCTGCCATCGATCACCTGATCCAGACCGACGCCGCTATCAACCCCGGCAACTCCGGCGGCCCGCTGCTCGATTCGGCCGGGCGGCTGATCGGCATCAACACCGCCATCTACAGCCCTTCGGGCGCGTCCGCTGGCATCGGTTTCGCTGTGCCGGTGGATACCGTCATGCGCGTGGTGCCGCAACTCATAAAGACCGGCAAGTACATCCGTCCGGCGCTGGGCATCGAGGTGGATGAGCAGCTCAACGCGCGTCTGCAGGCGCTGACCGGTAGTAAGGGCGTATTCGTATTGCGCGTGACGCCGGGCTCGGTGGCGCACAGGGCCGGGCTCGTCGGCATCAAGGTCACCGCAGGCGGCATCGTGCCCGGCGATCGCGTTATCAGCATCGACGGTATCGCCGTCGACGACGTCACCACATTACAGGCCCGGCTAGACGACAAGAACGTTGGAGATGTTGTGGTCTTGTTAGTGGAGCGGGCCGGCAAGACTCGCGAGATGCTTGTGGAACTACAACCGGGAGTTTGATGGAAAGTGGGTCATGGATC
>NZ_BKFU01000094.1:0-7980 GCF_008980265.1 Acinetobacter sp. TUM15064
TAAAATTAGTTTTTGCTCTTTTTTATATAACTTTAAGTTTATTTAATATTTAATTTTCAAACCGTAAATTTGTTTAATAGGTTCCAACTTTAAATCTTCTGGAAAATAGAAAATGGGGCTGAGTTATAAATTAAGCATACTGGATAAATGCCCAAAAGCTGAAGGCATCAGTGCGGAACAGTCATTTAAAAATGCATTGCAAATTGCTCAAACAGCAGAAGCATTAGGTTTCTATCGTTATTGGGTTGCTGAGCACCATTCCACGGCTTTGTTATCTAGTCCATCACCTGAAATCTTGATTGCATGGTTGTTGGCACAAACTAAAAGTATTCGAATTGGCTCGGGTGGGGTGATGTTGCAGCACTACAGTCCTTATAAAGTTGCGGAAAATTTTAATGTTTTGGCCAGTCTTGCGCATGACCGTGTGGACTTGGGTGTAGGCAAAGCACCTGGTGGTTTTCCTGTTTCAACTCAAGCATTACAGCTTGGTTTAGATCAGACACAAAAGGGCGACTTTAAGGCGCAGTTACAAGCATTAGATCATTATTTACATGCAAAGTTAGATCGAAATCAGCCTGATCAGGTTGCTGCAACACCAGCACCTCAGCAACTTGCAGAAAAGTTCTTATTGGGTGCGAGCATTGAAAGTGCTCGACTTGCAGCAGATTTAGGCTGGAATTTCGTATTTGCTGCGCATTTGAATGGCGATGCCAACTTGCTTCAAGATGCTTTGCAAACTTACTCAAGCTACTCCTCTGGGAAAAAGGCGATTGTTGCTGCACAAATTATTGTGGCAGATAGCCGCGATCAAGCGGAAGAACTGGCAGCAGGACTATCTGTTTGGACGTTGGAGCTTGAGAATGGTCAACGCGTAAAGATACCGAATGAACAAAGCGGGCAAGAGTTTTCGAGACAAGCTCAATCTGCAATTAAAAGCCTTAAAAAAGAGCAACTGAATATTATCAAAGGGACGGTCGATGATGTTCATCAGCAATTACATGCTTTGCATCAACAATTTGGTATCCATGAATTTATTGTGGAATCGCCACTGTTGGATCATGCAACACGTCTGAAATCTCTAACTTTACTGGCACAGCATGCTGTGCTTGCAGCCTGAGTTGGGGAAATTGATGCCAAATAGATCATTACTGGAACAGCAGTTGCTCCGTTGGAGACATGAGTTACACCGTCATCCAGAATTATCAGGGCAAGAATTTCAAACCACCGATAAGTTAAAACAATGGCTGTCTGAATACGGCATTGAAACTTCAACTTGGGGTTTAAAAACAGGACTGATTGCGGATATTGGTTGTGGTCATCCAATTGTTGCTATTCGAGCAGACATTGACGCGTTACCCATTCATGAAGAAATCGAACAAGACTTTCGTTCGACTCACGATGGGGTCATGCATGCCTGTGGACATGATTTGCATAGCTCGACCATTTTAGGCGCTGCGATTTTACTTAAAGCGCAAGTGTCTGAACTAAAAGGTACGGTGCGCGTTATTTTTCAGCCCGCTGAAGAAACCTATAGTGGTGCTTATGAGGTAATCAATAGTGGCGCCTTGGAAGATGTATCCGCCATTTTCGGTTTTCATAATGTCCCTGAGTTGCCTCTAGGCACTTTTGCGACACGTGCTGGTGCATTTTATGCCAACGTTGACCGCTTCAAAATTGTGATTAAAGGCAAGGGCGGTCATGCAGGGCGTCCGCATGAAGCCAAAGATCCAATCGTTGTCGCGGCACAGTTGATTAGTGCTGTGCAAACCATTGCCAGTCGCAACATAAATAATTTGGATACCTGTGTGGTCAGTATCACCCAAGTGCATGCAGGCACCAGTTGGAACATCTTGCCAGAAGAAGCGCACTTGGAGGGTACGGTACGAACCCACTCTCCAGAAGTTCGCCTAGCCGTTGAACAAAAACTTAAACAAATTGCACAAGGTATTGCACTTGCTCATTCAGTTGAGATTGCTGTGGATTGGGACAATGGCCCAGCTGCATTAATCAACACTGCAACATGGGCTGAACTGAGTCAAAGCGTTGCACATGCGCAAGGTTATGAGGTGCAAGAGGCGCCGCTTTATTTGATCGGTGAAGATTTTGGCGCCTATTTAGAACAGATCCCCGGTGCATTTGTCAGTATCGGCAGTGCCAGTCACTTCGGTTTGCACCATCCCCAATATCAACCCAATGAATCTTTAATTTATCCAGCTGCTCAGTACTTTGCTGCCTTAGCAACACAAGCACTTGAGTCTATTCATAAACATGCAGAGGTCTAACATGAGTAATAACAAACAAATTCGCCTTGGAACTATCTTACACGGTGCAAACGGAAATATGTCTGCATGGCGCCATCCTGAAGCGGTGGTCGATGCCAGTATTAATTTTGAATTTGCCAAAAATGTAGCGCTTCAGGCAGAACAGGCAAAGTTTGATTTTGTCTTTGTGGCTGATGGTCTATATATCAATGAAAAATCAATTCCTCATTTTCTCAATCGTTTTGAACCGATTACGTTGCTTTCAGCCCTAGCCAGTGTGACGCAAAATATTGGTTTGGTGGGTACGGTGTCGACCTCGTATAGCGAGCCGTTTACCATTGCGCGTCAGTTTGCCAGTCTGGATCATTTAAGTGGCGGACGTGCGGGATGGAATGTCGTAACGACACCACTTGAAGGTACTGCAAAAAATCATACCCGCAAACAGCATCCTGAGCACAGTCAACGTTATGAAATTGCAGATGAATATTTGCAAGTGGCCAAAGGGCTTTGGGACTCGTGGGGTGAGGGTGCTTTCGTTCGCAATAAAGGAACAGGGCAATTCTTTGAACGCAGTAAATTACATACCTTGAATCATAAAGGTAAACATTTTGAAGTGGCAGGGCCACTCAATGTAGAGCGTTCTCCACAAGACCGCCCGATTCTATTCCAAGCAGGGGCATCAGGTGCAGGTCGTGCATTAGCCGCGAAACATGCCGATGCGATTTTTACCCATCAAGCCTCTTTGGAAGAAGCACAAGCATTTTACTTAGATGTGAAACAACAAGTGATTAAGAATGGTCGTGACGCAGATGATTTGCTGATTTTCCAAGGCATTGGAGTCTTGATTGGAGATTCTGCTGAGGACGTAGAGCGTCAATATCTTGAAACTGCTGCTTTGGTGACGATAGAGGACGCACTGAATTATTTGGGGCGCTTCTTTGAACACCATGATTTTTCTCAGTATGAACTGGATGCACCATTTCCAGAACTAGGCACACTGGGTGAAAACAGCTTCAAAAGTGGTACTGATGAAATTAAACGCAAAGCCAAAGCAGAGAATTTAACCCTACGTCAGGTCGCACTTCAATCTGCCACACCACGTCCACCTTTTGCTGGAACGGTAGAAGAAGTCGCAGATCAGTTAGAACTCTGGGTAAAAGAAGAGGCGACAGATGGCTTCATTATTGCGGGTGCAACCCCTAAAACTTTAGATACCTTCATCGAAAAAGTTGTGCCATTGCTACAACAGCGCGGGCTATATCGTACCGAATATCCAGGCACTACTTTACGCTCTAGTTTTGGTTTAAAGCGACCAGAAAATCAATTTGAATCATCAGAAAAGGAACAGATTCATGCGGTTGAATAAAACACCTTTGACAATTGCTTTGGCACTGTTTCTAGGCATTTCTCTGGTTGGATGTGGTAAAGAACAGGCATCTACACAAACGGCTAGATCAACAGCCGAGTCTGCAAAAGCGACCGATAAAACCGATTTTTATAGCCGTGAGCTTGCAAAGTTGAAAGAGAATATGACACCGATTCATGTTGCTCACAATGCGGAAGCCAGTCAAAAAATTCCAAAAGATTTTAAGTTTGTAAATACGGGTTATTTTACCGTTGCTGCTATTTCAGGAGCGCCACCTTTAAGTGTATTGGGGCCTGATAATCAAACCTATATTGGTACTGAAATTGATATTGCCCGTTTGATTGCAGACAGTTTGGGTTTAAAGCTGAAATTAGTTCGAACGTCTTGGGAGGACTGGCCACTCGGGGTGATTAGTGGCAAATATGATGCTGCCATTGCCAATGTCACCGTGACCAAAGAACGTAAAGAGAAATTTGATTTTGCGACTTATCGCCAAGACGTATTGGCTTTTTACGTTGCAGAGAAAAGTAAAGTTAAAACGATCAAAGGTCCTGATGATATTTCTGGTTTAAAAGTGATTGTTGGTTCTGGTACCAATCAGGAAAAAGTACTGCTGGACTGGATTGAGGACAATAAAAAGAAAGGGCTGCCACCGGGGCGGGCTCTTTATTACGATGATGGTGCATCTGCAAGTTTGGCGCTCCAGTCTGGGCGAGTTGATGCTTTATTTGGTCCTAATGTTGCCTATGCATGGCAAGCGGCAAATGGTGCAAAAATCCGTTTGGCAGGGACAGCACTTGGGGGAGGAACACGATCTGCCGAATTGGGTGTCACGCTCAAAAAAGGCAGTGGTTTGGTTGATGCGGTACAGACGGCTTTAAACGGGGTAATTCAAACGGGAGAATATCAAAAAGTCTTAAAACGGTGGGGAGCACAGGCAGAAGCGATTCAACATTCTGTCATTAACCCGCCAGGGCTGGGAGACTAAAATGTATAACGCCCAGACAGCGGTGGCTTTTGGTCTGACACTGGTGACTTTAAGTGTGATGGGTTGCTATAACAATGAGACAGCAACTCATGTGCAAGAAAATCATTTGAAAACTGCTTTTTCAGAAAAAGAGCAACAGACTTTAAGAAATAACACGGTGGCTATTCATACGACTAAAAATCTAGAGGCAATTGCTCAATTGCCTCAAGGTTTTAAGTTTGTAAATGAGGGTTATTTTACTGTTGCTGTGGGAACCAACAGTTTTCCACCCCTCCATGTTCTGGCCGAAGATAACCAGACCCGTATAGGTAGTGAAATTGATATTGCACAGTTAATTGCCGACAGTTTAGGTCTCAAGCTCCGAGTGATTCCAACCTCGTGGGAAAACTGGCCACTTGGTTTGGCATCGGGAAAATTCGATGCTGTATTCAGTAATATTGCGGTCACAGAACAACGTAAGCAGAAATACGATTTTGCAACCTATCGTCAGGATATGTTGGCTTTTTATGTGACCAAAGACAGCAAAATCCAAGCAATTAGAATGCCTGATGATATTGCTGGACTCAAAATTGTGGTTGGTTCTGGCACCAATCAAGAACGGCTACTGTTGAATTGGATTGAAAACAATCGACAAAAAGGGTTGAACCCAGCACAGCCCATTTATTTGGAAGATGGTGCAGCTGCGGCTTTGGCATTGCAATCTGGCCGTGTCGATGCCTACCTCATTCCCAATGTAATGGGTGTATGGCAACAAGCCAATGGTGCCAATATTAAGGCTGTGGGCGCATTAGATGGGACGTGGTCGGTTGCTGTTGCTGTGAAAAAGGGTACAGGCTTAGTGAATACTGTTCAATCATCTATAAACGGGGTCATTACGAATGGGACATATACCCAAGCCCTATCACGTTGGAATTTACAAAATGAAGGAATTCCACAATCAGTGATTAACCCACTGATTCAGGATAAATAAGAGGTCATTATGCAAGAAAAATTTATCCAAATGCCTGTTGATGTGCCTGAAGCACAGCCTTTACTGGATCAGTTATTTGCTGAATATGAAGAAATTTATGGTGATTTTTTTTCACGTCAAGATGCTCAAGTCATTGATGAACGTAAAAAAGCCACACATCGGGAACGCTATGAAGGGGCGGAAGATTTTTTACCGCCACATGGATTGTTTGTGGTACTGAAACGTGATGATGAAGTGATTGCAATGGGTGCCTATAAACGCTATGACGCAGAAACCGCAGAGCTGAAACGGATTTGGTCACATCAAAACTTACGTAAACAAGGGCTGGCTGCAAAAATAGTCAAAGAGCTGGAACGAAGTGCGCTTGCTGCGGGGTATAGCAAGATTTTTCTTACCACAGGGTTTAAACAAATTCCAGCCGTGAAATTGTATTTGAGTCTAGGCTATGAACCGCAGTTTGAACTCACTCCAGATTTTAATTTTGATCGTTATATTGGAGCACCTTTACATGGTGGGCTTCCTTTTAGAAAGACGTTACTGCAAAAGGAGGTCGCATGAGTCTAGAGCATTATAAAATCGTTCCAGCACGTCATCCACTGCGCTACATTGGAGTCGCATTTTCAGTATTAATTATTGCAGTGGTTGCTGAGTCGATTTTTTCCAACAAAAACTGGGGATGGCCTGTTTTTAGACAGTGGTTCTTTGACCCTGCGATTCTTCAGGGTTTGTTGATGACTCTGAAACTGACCTTTTGGTCAATCGTGTTTAGTTTAATTTTGGGCACCATTGTAGCCATGATGAGACTGTCTTCCTCATGGTTAATTCGCTCATTGGCATGGGTGTATATCTGGATGTTCAGATCATTACCACTGCTGTTGGTATTGATTATTCTCTATAACTTTTCTTATTTATATGAATATATTAATGTCGGTGTACCGTTTACCGACACGGTCTTTGCCCAGTTTAAAACCATCAATGCATTGGATCAATTTTCAACGGCTTTAGTCGGTTTGGTGATTGTACAAAGCGCTTATACCGCGGAAGTCATCCGTGGTGGGATTTTGTCGGTCGATCATGGTCAATTTGAAGCAGCAGCAGCGTTGGGTTTGTCATGGTGGCGTCGTACAACACGTATTATTTTACCGCAATCTATTCGCAGTATCATTCCAGCGATTATCAACGAATGTGTCGGTTTATCTAAAGGCACATCAATTGTGTATGTTTTAGCAATGCCTGAGCTCTTTTACACCGTACAAATGATCTATAACCGTAACCAAGAAGTGATTCCATTGTTGATGGTTGCTGCCGTTTGGTATGTCATCGTCACCAGTGTTTTTTCCATCGTCCAATGGTATATCGAAAAAATATTGGCAAAAGGCGAGCGGAAATCAGCCATTAATAGTTTTGCTTTTTTCAAGAAAACGCAGCCACACACGACTCAACCGCGTATAGGAGCTAGTTATGATCATTAATCAAGCAACATCTCCTGCAAATGGTCATATTCAAGTGAGCCATGTATTTAAAAACTATGCAGGACATGCGGCATTACACGATATTAGCCTTGATATTCCTGCGGGCTCTGTCACGGTAATTATTGGTCCTTCAGGGTCAGGTAAATCAACGTTATTACGAACGATAAATCATTTAGAACGTGTAGATGCAGGTTTTATTCAAATTGATGATGAGTTTATCGGCTATCGGAAAAAAGGCGATAAACTTTATGAATTAAAAGAGCGAGATATTTTAAAACAGCGTAAATCGGTGGGTTATGTTTTTCAGAATTTTAATTTGTTTCCACATTTAAATGTTTTGAAAAATATTATTGAAGCACCTCTAGCGCATAAAAAACTCAGCAAAGATCAAGCCATTTTAAAAGCCAATCAATTATTGGGTTTAGTGGGGCTAAGAGATAAGGTTGAAGCATGGCCCAAACAACTTTCTGGTGGTCAGCAGCAGCGTGTTGCGATTGCCAGAGCTTTAGCATTAGACCCCAAAGTGATCTTATTTGATGAGCCAACGTCCGCCTTGGACCCTGAGTTGGTAGGAGAAGTCTTGAATGTAATCAAAAGCTTGGCGAAATTAGGTAAAACCATGGTAATTGTAACGCATGAAATTGCTTTTGCACGAGAAGTTGCCGACCATGTGGTGTTTATGGATCAGGGGAGAATAGTTGAACAAGGTAGCGTTCAACAGGTTCTGGAGCATCCCAAAGAAGAGCGTACTCAAAACTTCTTATCTCGGGTTTTATAATTTTAAATCTTATTTTTTAAAACTTAGATTCTCAAATGAAGTGCAACAGAGATTAAATTATTGGAAAGAAGCAAGATGAGCTAGCATTTTGCTTCCGACCGACCAAAGTCAAAGTTGCATCATGAACTATACTCATCTTACCCAA
>NZ_BKFU01000095.1:0-7413 GCF_008980265.1 Acinetobacter sp. TUM15064
GATTTGAGCATAAATAATCATTGTGCTAATATTTCCCTATTAATAATAAGATTATAAATAACAATGTTAGATAACATTTTTGGCATTTTAGACAAATTAGGCTTTGGAACTCAAAAACGTGCCATCAGTGCTCAATTTTCAAATGCACAACTTAATTCACAAATTATGCTACAACGTATTGATGGATTTCATGGCATCAATGAAGGAATGTCAGCAGAACTGATCTGCCTATCAACGAATCCATTCATAGAATTAAAACAATTTATTGGTTGTCAAATAGGTGTTGATCAAGTCACTGATTCAGGCAGATTGTTTAGAACGACTGGTATTATTACAGGCGCTTCTCAAGGACAATCTGACGGGGCTTTAAGTCTATACCGCTTGACCATGCAAGACCCAACCAGCTTGTGGCATAAACGACGTAATAGCCGTGTATTCATGAATAAGAATGTTGTTGAAATTATTGAAGTAATTTTCAATGAATGGCAATCTAAAAGTGCCTTGTTTGCTTCAAGCCTAAAATTAGATACTAGCGGACTAACTAAGTCTTATGATATCCGTCCATTTTCGATGCAGTCAAACGAAAGCGATTATGCATATCTAACCCGATTAATGCGTGAAGAATCAATTAATTGGTTTATTGATGAGGCTAGTTATCTTGTATCAAGTAATAGCCAAAGTATTGAAGCACAAAAACTACGTTTAGTCGATGATAATGCCCAATTTAAAGCCATTGAACGTCGAAGCATACGCTACCATAGGTCAAATGCAACAGAACAGTATGACAGCATTACAAGCTTTATTGCACAACGTAGCTTACAGCCTACGGCAATCCATGTACAACGTTGGCAAGCAGATAGCTTAAGTCAAGAAGATGCCAGCGGATCAGTGCTCAGTTCGCATAAACACAGTGCCAATAGGGATAATGAAAGTCTAAGCCTAGAACAAGCATGGAGTATCTCCCCTGCATGGATTAGTGACCTTAAAGGTGAAGATCAAGCCACAAAATCAAGCAATAGCCAACTTGATAAACTCAACAAACAACTGAATCAATATCAAGCCTTACAATCCAAATATTTTACCGCACACAGCAGTGTCCGAGATACTCAAGTTGGATATTGGTTTCAACTCTCCGATCATCCCGAACTTGAAAAAAATCACAGTTCGGCTGATCGAGAGTTTTTGATACTCAATAAGCACTACTATAATCAAAATAACCTACCAAAAGATTTGAAAGATCAATTGGAAAAGTTACTTAGCCTCAGTCATTGGGAAACAAGTAAAGACAGCGAACAAGAACGTCAAGCCAACGAATTGATGGTGGTGCGTAGAAGTATTGCCGTTGTTCCTGAATATGATCCACTACAACATCGCCCTACTGCACATGTACAAAGAGCCAAAGTCACCACAGATGGTGAGGAAATTCATGTGGATGAATGGGGACGAATTAAAGTTCGTTTTCTATTCACACGAACAGATGACCATAGCCATGATGGTGGTTCGGTTCAAATGATAATGATACAGATTCAGCTTGGGTCGATGTACTAACCCCTTGGGCGGGTGAAGGCTATGGCGCTAGATTCTTACCTCGTAAAGATGAATTAGTTGTGATTGACTTCTTTGATGGCAATATTGACCGTCCATTTGTGACAGGACGTATCCATGAAGCAGAGAGAAATCCAACCAAGTTCGATATAAAAGGACAACTCCCTGATACCAAAAAACTCAGTGGGATACGCTCCAAAGAAGTGGATGGTGAAGGATATAACCAACTGCGCTTTGATGACACGACAGGACAGATCAGCGCACAGCTCCACAGTAGTCACGGTGCAACGCAACTTAACCTCGGTAATTTAAGCCATCCGAAAGACAAAGCTGAAAGTGAGGGTCGTGGTGAGGGGTTTGAATTACGCTCAGATCAATGGGGAGCAATAAGGGCGACAAAAGGTATCTTATTAACTTCTGAGTCATCAGAACAAGCTCAAGGTACGCTACTTACACGTTCGAAAACACAAGAAAATATTAAATTCCATGTGGATGGTAATAAATACTTCAAAGAAATAGCAACGGCACATCAAGTTGATGAACCTGATTTAGAATCACAGGAATTATTAAAAGAAATATTCGATAAATGGAATGAGAGTTCAGATGCATTAGTCACTTTGCATAGTGAATCAGGAATGATTTTAGACAGCAAAGAAAGCATGCATCTTGAATCAAAAGATAATATAGATGTAAGTACACCTAAGAATTTGCAATTTTTTACTGGAAAAAGTTGGATAGCCCAAGCATTAGATAAAATTTCAATTTTCGCAAAACATGCTGGCATTAAGATTAAATCTGGTGAAGGTGATGTGGATGTCACAGCACAAAAAGGAAAAATGACGCTTTCTTCAAAGCAACAAATGCATGTGTATTCACTCAATGACCTTGTAAGAGTAGAAAGTGGGAAAGGTATTCTCATCACTAGTGGTGGGGGATATATCAAAATCGAAGGTGGAAATATTGAAATTGCCTGACCTGGTTTAATGGAACTTAAAGCTGGTCAAGTAAAGGTTAGTGGTGGAGCGTCACTGTCTAGTCAGCTTCCAGCAATGCCTGAATTGAAATCTAACTATGATGAACATTTTATTCTGCACTATCCAGATGGGGAACCTGCAAAAAATCTGAAGTACAAAATAACGGCTGAAGATGGACAGGTTTTTGAAGGCGTATCCGGTGAAGATGGTAAAACCAGTGTGTTTTCTAAAGATGTAATGACTGCGCTAAATATTGAAGTATTTTCTCCAGAATAAAGTATCACGGAAGGTTAATAATGAAATTATTTAAGTGCTTAGTACTTTGTATCGTAATAGTAAGCTCTTTTAGTGCATGTTCAAATGTTGAGAAACAGCAGGAAGGAATTCAAGTGATTGATTATAGTAATCCAAAGAAAGTATGTTTCGGTCGTATTGAAATGACTGTACCGAAAGAAACAGAAGTGGAATATAGTAACTTCAACTACAACGGTAGTGATATTGAAGTTGATGGGAGTGTAAAAACATATGAAGCATATCAAAAACTCATTAATGACAAGATTCAGTATTTAAAGCATGAACCTCATGAAACTGAAGGGGTTTTATTAAAGCAAGAAATACAAGGTCCTGTAAATCAAGCTGGACGCTCTGTTAGCCACATTATTGTTTTTCGGGATGGAAAATATGTTACTTCCATATATGAAATCTATGGTTATCTCTATTTAAGACCAGGTAAAATGCTTATTTTAAAAAGTGGTGCAAGCAATGATCTTCTAAATGAATCATTAGCAGATATGCAACATACCTTAAAAAGCATTCAATTAAGAAATGAAAAAGGTGAAGCACACGCTGGTCTATGTTGGAAGGAATTTTTTATTTTAGATGATATGAGTAAAAACATTCCATTCACAGGTGGATATTTGCATTTTAGATTTCCAAGTTATCCAGGAGTTCGGGCTGATATTGAGCATCGTGTTCGTTTGGAGTCAGATATTCCTTTAATTGAACTTATGAAGAAGAGACAACAAGAGTTACCTGCAATTGTAAAAGCACAAATGAAAATTGAAAATTTAAGAGAGCATAAAAAAGTCATTAATGGTTTGGTTGGTGAAGAAGTATTGAATCATGTTTCTGAACGTGCACATTTTGAACGTGGTTTTGAAAATGGAGCTTGGCAATATTTAGGCGATTTAAATAATGATAATGACCCATATATTCAATTTAGTTTCGAAAGTGCTGAAATGACTAATCCAGATGAATCTTTTTACTCTATGATTAGTCAGAAAAATGTACTTCAACTGAATTATTTTATTTTAAATAGTATTCAAATATCTCCTAATAATAAAAAGGAAAAATAAAATGGGTGACGTAATATCACAATCAAAATCTGCAACCAGTCCTACATCGAATAAAGTTGGAACAAATGTAGAAGTCCCTCTTAATGATACGATTCCAATTATATTTGTACCTGGAATTATGGGTTCTAACATATATAATAAAGCATTAAAGAAGCCTGTATGGCTATTAGGCAATGGCGCAGGAATAGCTAAAACATTAGTTCAACAAATGAATAAAAGTCCAGCTACCTTGCAAACTGAATTAGATTATTTAAATACTGAAGTATACAAAGATGGCACTATTAAAGTTGATAGTCGTTTAAAATTAACAGAAAAATTTTTAAGAGATCGTTATTGGGGGACCGTACATTGGGATAGTTCTGGTGGGATTTTAACTTATTTACAAATGGTACTGAATAATGTCGATTTAAATGAAAAACCTATATATGGTATGGGAGGTTTGGGTGGTGGTTATGCTGCTATTCAAGAAATGAAATTGCAAGAATCTATCTATGAATGGAAAAGTCTAATAAATAAAAAAGAAGTAGAAAATTGGCATCCTCAAGAGGCATTTACAAATATAGCTCAACAAGATATTGAACATTTGAAAGCATTTCACTTCCCTGTTTACGGTATGGGTTATAACTGGCTTCAGTCCAGTGAAAATGGTGCAAAAATTGTATCTGACAAACTTGAAGCAATTAAAAAATCACTTGGTGGCCGATTTCATAAGTTTATTATAGTGACTCATTCAATGGGGGGATTATTAACTCGCCGCCTAGTTCAAATCCGTTCTGATATTGCAGGGGTTGTGCATGGAGTAATGCCAGCAGAAGGTGCAGCAGCAGCATATCGACGTATTGTTACTGGTTCTGAAGATGTTGGAGCATTACCAGCTTATGTACTTGGTAAAAATACTGAACATGTAACTGCTGTATTAGCAAATGCACCTGGGGGCTTAGAATTATTACCAAGCAAGGCGTATAACAACGGGAAACCATGGTTATATCTCAAAGGTTCAGGATTAATGAATGGGAAGGATTTACAAACAAATGTTGTATCCTTACCACAATCCGACCCCTATAGTGAAATTTATAAATCAGATGGTGTTTGGTGGGAGATGGTTAAAGCAGAACTGATTGATCCTGCAAATATGGTAAGAAATAATAATCCTGGTAAAAAAGTAAAAGATGTATATTTTAAAAAAATTGAAAAAGTTAAAGAATTCCATGACAAAATAACAAATAAGTATCATCCATATACTTATGTAAATTATGGACATGATCCTAAATACTCAAGTTTCGGTACATTAACATGGACATTAGATCAAAATCTTAGAGGAGTAACTGCACAGCAAATGAAAAACTTGCCTAGAGCAAGTGCCCAAGAAGTTGAGGCATATAATCAAAAAGTTGCAAAAGATGCGATGTATATGGGACAAGCTGCTTACCACTACATTAAAGCAAATATGAAAGAAAATAATGGGTTGCGATATATTAAACTAACAAGTGGTAAGTTTGGAACATTTAAAATTTCAGATAAAAATGCGGATGGAGATGGAACAGTTCCATGGGTTTCAGGACGGGCTCCTTTTAAGCAATCTGGAGTTAAACAAGTTTTTCAAATGACTGGATTTGATCATCAAGGCTCATATAACAATACTCATGTTCGAAGATCAGTTCTTTACTCAATTGTTAAGATTATTAAAGAAAATAATATTCAACCTAAGTTTAGATAGACTTAAATGAAAAAGAATAACTGACCCTGTAAAAAAATCTGTGTAAATGTTGTTTAAATGAAAGCGTCTAAACGGACCTTCAAATTCGAACATAAACCGATTCATTGCCGCACGCCAATCCCGAATTGGCATATTCCACTTTTTCGATGCAGCTTCAATCGCTAAGTAAATCACCTTTCTGACTGAGTCATCGGTTGGAAAGAGTTTACACTTCTTGGTTGCTTGTCGAATCACACTGTTTAGCGACTCAATTGCATTGGTCGTGTAGATCGCTTTACGAATATCGGCTGGATAAGCAAATAATGTATTCAAGTTCTGCCAGTGTGCATACCAGGATTTGCTGATTTGCGGGTATTTGTCATCGATAATCCCCCCCTAAAAATAATAGGACCTAAAAGTAGAATTTTCTCTTAAAGTATAGGCAGGAGATTCTGCATGAAAACATCTAAATTTACTGACAGTCAGATCATGTCCATTTTGAAACAGGCGGAGTCTGGCACACCTGTAGCCACCCTTTGTCGTGAACACGGTATGAGTAATGCGACCTTCTATAAATAGCGTGCCAAATATGGTGGTATGGATACGTCATTAATGGCTCGACTCAGAGAGTTAGAAGCAGAAAATATCAGACTTAAAAAAATGTATGCTGAAGAGAGGTTAAAGGCAGAGATCATTCAGGAAGCGATGTCAAAAAAGTGGTAAAGCCATCTTGTCGACGTCAGATGACACAACAGGCAGTTGCCCACCATGCTATTAGTATTCGTTTAGTTTGCACTGTATTTGGAATCAGTGAAACCTGCTACCGTTATCAAGCTAAACTCAGTAATGACAATGTGCTCATTGCAGAACAGCTCATTGACCTCACTGAGGAAAATTCCGATTGGGGCTTTGGTCTATGCTTCTCATATTTACGGCATGTTAATAGTTACTGCTGGAATCACAAGTGGGTTTACCGCATTTACTGTGAGTTAGCCTTGAACCTGCGTATTAAGACAAGAAGAAGACTAAAACGGCATGCGCCTGAACCATTGAAAGAACCAATCCGTGAAAATCAGGTCTGGTCATTAGATTTTATGCATGATCAGCTTTCCGATGGTCGCAAGTTTCGATTATTGAATGTGATTGATGATTACCGCCGCGAAGGCCTAATCATTGAAGCAGGGTTCTCATTGCCCACAATTAGGGTTATTCGTACGTTGAATCAATTGTTGGAGTGGAGAGAAAAACCATTAGTGATCCGATGCCTTGCGCAGCAGTGCTGCTTAGGCCACGAGTTTATCAGTCACGAATTTGTACGCTGGGCTACTGAGAACGGTATTCGTATTGAATATATTCAACCGGGTAAGCCACAGCAGAATGCGTATATTGAACGACATAATCGGACTATACGTTATAGTTGGCTGAGCAAGCATTTGTTTGATAAGTTAGAAGAAGTTCAGGATTACGCAACTGATTGGCTGTGGCATTACAACCATGAGAGACCACATCAAGCAAATAAAGGAAGGCCACCTCTAATGGTCGCTTAACCTCTACTTTTAACTTCGGTTATTTATGGGAGGATTACCGATTACCCAATACATTCATTAGAGCTCTTGCAAAAGTCAAAAAATGATCATGCATTGGTAATAAAATAAGTGTTGAACGTCACTTCTCTCTTGTTGAAAAGCTTAGAATGAGGGCGGATTCTTCCTATCAATAGAGGTGGTCCCACATGTTTGAACAACTAAAAGCTTATTTATAAGTGATACTCTGCTCTAGTTAAGCTACCTTATTTTGTTGTGGTAGCTGGTCATAGTAAAACTCATCTGGAGTCATTTTGTCC
>NZ_BKFU01000096.1:0-7138 GCF_008980265.1 Acinetobacter sp. TUM15064
ACACTCAAAGCTGCTGTTAAAGTATGCGGATAGTAAATGTAACAAAAATCTAGATTCTATCTTTTTTGATTATTTTCCATGTCATGTTATGTCATTGATGCTGCGACTTAACGGCTATATAAATTAAGTGAAAAGTAAATGGAACTAAGATGTTAACTAGAGTGGAACTCATTTTTGTTGTACTAATGGTATCAGCCTTATTGCGCATGAAATGCTAAAAGGTTTATTTTTTAAGATCATCAGATTAAGTGCATTTTGATAATGAATAAAGCTCCGTGTGGCGCTTTATTCATCCTAGCCATTCAATATTGCAAAATGCGATAAAATGTTATGCATGTGATCACCCACACTCGAATTATAGAAGCAATGCAAAAGTGGCCACAGGCTGAAACGGCATTAGATGGTTGGTATCGAACCATAAAGGCAAACGATCCGAAAGATTTTGCTGAGATGAAACATCTCTTTCCAGAGGTCGATAAAGTTGGAAAGTTCCATGTATTCGATATTGGCGGGAACAAGATCCGACTTATTGCAGTCGTGATGTATCAAGCAAAACGTGTGTATATCCGTGATGTCTTGTACCATAAAGAATATGACAAAGGTCATTGGAAGGAAAGTTAGTATGAACGCGATGATTAAACAGGCCGTAGACCACTGGCACTGCGTTGCACCATTGCTCAGCAAGCCAGAAAATGAAGACGACTTTCATACACTTGTTGAAGCTTTAGATGAACTTTTAGATACTGTTGGTGATGACGAGTCCCATCCTTTAATGGGGCTTACTCATCAGCTTGGTGATTTGGTTTCTGATTATGAAAATGAGCATCTTCCTATGCCTAAAGGGGACGGTCGTGCTGCTTTGGCTTTTTTGATGGAGCAACATGGTTTAGGTCAGTCTGACTTAACAGAGGTTGCAACACCATCAGTGATTTCTGAGATTTTAAGTGGTAAACGCCAACTGAATATTCGTCATATTAAGGCATTGTCTGAGCGGTTTAATGTATCGGCAGATACGTTTTTCTAAAAGAGAGGTGGATCAGGAAATTTGGCTCAATTAGGGGTACTTTGCCTTTCAAATCTTTGTGCAACAAAGCCCAGAGAATCTATAAATGATAGTGCGTAAGTCCTAGAGTATATAAAATGAACCGTACCGGGTTTGTCGGAGACTTTTTGTTTAAGTTAGGCCACCTGACCTAACGGGTTAATTTTATCATAGTACATCGCTTCAAAATCAAAAGGTGATACATAACCTAGTGAACTATGTATACGTTCTTTATTGAACCAATCTACCAAATTTAATGTGGCAAGTTGTATATCACCCAAACCACGCCAATCTGCTTTTAAATATTCAATCACCTCTGTTTTGTACAACCCATTCACTGTTTCAGCCAATGCATTATCGTATGAATCCCCCGTAGTGCCGACTGATGCTCGTAAATTCGCTGCTTCTAAACGGTTGGTATAGCGAATTGAAAGATACTGTACGCCTCTGTCACTATGATGAATCACGTTATTTGGCATTCCTCGATCATGCAATGCCTGCTCAAGTGCAGCGAGCACCATGTCGGTATTCATCCGTGTTGATACTTTCCATCCAACAATTGCTCGTGAGAACACATCAATAATAAATGCGGTATAGACCCAGCCTGAATTGGTTTGAATATACGTGAAGTCGGCCACCCACAAGTGATCAGGATGATCAGCTTTAAAATTGCGTTTTACTAAATCATCTGCTGATTTTTGATCATCTCGGCTACGCGTTGTTTGTTTATTCTTACCACGCCAAACACCTTGTATACCTAGCTTTTTCATTAATCGAGCAACAGTACAGCGTGCAATAATATAGCCTTCACGTTTCAGTTTTTGCCAGACTTTACGTACACCATACCGACCTGAACTTTCCTTCCAAATTCGTTTAATCTCCTCAGCATGATGCAAGTCATGTAAATCTCGCTTTGCTCGATGTTCCCTTGCGAAGCAATGCTTCTCATCGCAGAGATCTAGAGTCCGGTAATAGGTTGAAGCTGCGATCGGTAAAATCCTACAAATCGCATCAACACCATATAAGTCTTTATTGTTATGGATGAAATCCACCATTATTTGTGTGGGCGGTCGAGCTCCGCCTGGGCGAAAAAAGCGGCTGCTTTACGTAGAATTTCATTGGCACGCTTTAATTCTTTAATTTCACGTTCCATTTGCTTCATTTTTTCTTGATCAGATATCTGTTGTACTTTAATAGGATTTTGCTGATCTAAATGCTTTTGATGCCAGGCACGAAGTGTTTCAGGAGTACAACCAATCTTAGGCGCAATTGCTGTGATTGCAGCCCAAGTAGAAGGATAATCTTTTTCAGATTCAATCAATAATTGAACCGCTCTTTCTCTGATTTCAGGGGTATATTTTAATTTTGTCATCGGGACACTACGCTTCGCTACGTCTTGCGAAGCAATGCTTCTCATCTCAGAATATTGACTCTCCGACAAACCCGGTACGGTTCAGAGATGAGTTTGGCATTCTAAATATTGAAACGACTTTAGAAAATACTCAGAAATTGGTGAATCGGCTTTTAAAGTCCTTACAAAATGCTGGAATTAATGCTGCTCTTGGTGTTGCGGCACGTGAACCAAGTAAAAATTTACGAATGGCAGTAATTGAAGCAGATGAAAAAATGTATCAGCATAAACGTCAATTAAAGTCATCATTTGATGATTCCATAGAACAGGATGTTTGAGGATCTAAAACAATAATCGTAAGTCAGACACTTGGATTGTGAAGCTAGACAGGAGTCTTGCTTGAGCAGTAAGCTCATTTGAAGTTTTTCTAAAATTAACATAATGGTTGTTATACGAAGTCGACTTGTAATGCAATTTGCATTACAGTACTCTTAGCACATTAAATAACTGGGAGATATGATGGCTACTGTTAACTTCAGGGTCGATGAAGCCCTTAAAGAAAAATCCTATTCCATCCTTAAAGAACAAGGTATTGCACCTACAGATTTCTTTACTAGTATTCTTGAATATGTTGCTACGACTGGGAAACTACCTGTCAAAAAAGCTCTGCTTTCAGAAGAAGATGAAGAATTATTAGCTCTTGTCCGTAAGCGCATTAATGACCCTAAAGAGATGTTTGAGGAAGTCACATTAGATGACTTATAAGCTTTTACGTCACAAAGACTTTAAAGCAGAATGGGAAAAACTCCCTGTTGCTATACGAGATCAATTTAAGAAGAAACTAGCCAAAGTCATAGAGCAGCCACATATTCCAAAGAATATGCTTAGAGGGGATCTTGCAGGTTGCTATAAAATTAAATTATTAAAAGCTGGTGTCAGACTTGTCTATCAAGTTAAAGATGATCAGGTAGTTATCTTGCTCATCACAGTCGGGAAACGAGCTGATAGCATAGTTTATGACGAAGCTAAAAAGCGCATTAAAGACTAAAAATGGGAGCTTATAGCTCCCATTTTGTGTTATTCCCAAGTAGAAATGTCCTACCTAATAACTAAATAGAAATGTCCTATACAGGCATTTCCAAGTCAAGCACAGGATTTAGATTTCGCTGCTGAATAGCTGTTTTCTGTGCACGTCTACTTGGCATCTTTTGAGAACGATTCCGTTGGTTATGCTGTTCCAATTCGTCATGTTGCTGTTGAATATGTGCCAGTACAGAACCCAATCGTTTATTCTCAACAATCTCTCGTTGGTTCAACTGACTTAATTTATCGAAGATGCTGTAACTGACTTTTCTACCTTGATATTCAATCGCTACAGTTCCGTCTGGGTATTCTAGAAACTCAACATATTTGCCAACCAACCTTTGATTTTCTTCAGTGGTTTCCAGAATATATACGCATTTATCATACGTAATGGTCAGGCTGTTGGTGACTCTACGTGGCTCACGCCAAGTAAAAATGTCATCTAATTCCTCAGGGGTTTCAGTGAAACTTCGGTGTAGATCCTTGGGGTTAAAGGCTGTCTTCGCAAATTTTAGATTGAACTGCTCAATAAAGCGGGGTAGCCATACATTGGCTTGCTCAATTGAACAGATCCCTTCCAGTCGCATCTCTTTGATCAAACGATCCTGTAGTGTTCTATTGGCGCGTTCTACACGTCCTTTGGCCTGTGGTGAGTTGGCAAAGATGATGTCGATATTGAGCGTGCTGAGTACACGCCCAAATTGCGTAATCTTGGTGTCTTTCTTACTGCTTTGATTCACTCTAAAGACAGAGTGCTTGTCACTGTAAAACGCCAATGGTTTACCGTGTTGTTCAATATAGGCTCTAGTTGAAAGCATATAGTCAAAGGTTGATTCTGATTCACAGAAACGTAGGTGCTGTAAGCTTCTTGTGGCATCATCGATAAATACTAATAGACAACATTTAGAAGCACGTCCTTCGAACCAGTCATGGTGTGAGCCATCAATTTGGATCAGTTCACCATAACAATCCCGGTTATAACGAGGCTGATAGGGTCGTTTCAGGCGTTTAGAGCGAGGAATCCACAAATTGGCTGCGATCATCCATGAACGCAATGTTTCCACGGAAATATCAAAGCCATGAATGCTGGTCAGCTTTTCATGGGCTAAGGTGGGTCCGAAACCATGAAATTGATCAGAGACAATATTGAGGCACTTTAGTCTGAGTTCTTCAGGAATCTTAGAGTTGCTAGTTTGGCCACGTGCCGCATGGGCTAACGCAGCTGGACCTTGAGCTTTGTATTTTTGCAATAAGCGTCTGATTTGACGCTCTGAAATATGAAGTAGCTGAGCAGCCTGAGACTGGCTAATGCGTTGATCACAGATTTCCTGCAAGACCGATAATCGTTTAAGTTCTTTATCCGACATAGACACCAACATATCAAACAGTCCGCTTCGATAATCGCAAAAGTGCATATTCTAAAAGCGGACATTTTTACTTTGGAGAAACCGGACATTTCTATTTGGGGCTTACATTTTTATTTCGTATAACCGCCATTATGTTAAATGGGTGGATTATTTTCATTAATGATCCCAAAAGCTTTTCTCCATGCCTGAGGGCTGGTGCCATATTTTTCACGAAAATTTTTTCTAAATGACACGGTATTATTAAAACCTGAAAGCTCGGTTATCTTTTCGATAGACAAGTTTGTCGTTTCTAAAAGTTCACAACTTAATCTGATTCTTTCAGTATTCAGCCAATCGACTAGGGTCATGCCTGTCGCTTTCTTAAAATGCCGTGTGAACGTCCTGCGTGTCATATGTGTCCGTTCAGCGAGGCTTTCAATATTATGTTGTAAAGCTAAATTCTTTCTTAAAAAATCAAGTAATACATTAATTTGTGCATCTTGGCTCGATTCTGCGACTGGCTGTTCAATAAACTGAGCTTGCCCACCTTCACGGTGAGGCGGGATCACCATTACTCTAGAGACTTTATTCGCAATTCGTGCATTATAGATTTCTCGTACCAAATATAGGCAGCAGTCTAATGCTGCACCTGTTCCAGCAGAGGTTACAATCCTTTGGTCTTCTACATACAGGGCATCATGATCAAGTTGAACCTGTGGAAACCGCTCACTGAAATCTTGTTCAGCCATCCAGTGCGTAGCTGCTTTTTTATGGTCAAGTAAACCAGCATATGCCAGTGCATAAGTTCCATAGCATAACCCTACAATTCTAATTCCAGTCTGATATGCACAATTTAGGGCATCGATAAGTACTTGTTCAGGCTCGTGATTAAAATCATCCCACCCAGGAATAATAATAAGATCCGACTCTTTAATGAGCTCGACCCCACCATCAGGGATAATCATCATAGACTGTTCTGTTGTTACGGGTTGGCCATCTATAGAAAAAATTCTCAGATCAAATAAGCGTTTATCTTCAATCTTGATATTGAAAATGATATGGGGGATAGAGAAGTGAAATGGATTTATATTGGGATATACGAACAATCCAATCACTGGTATAGCCATTCAATCTACCTCTCTAAAATAATAAATATAGCATGTTGTCCCAATAGTTTCGATGATTGTCCTTAAGGACAATTTTATTGCTTAATTTTTCCTATCATGATTCGAGTATGACTAAATGATTGGATCTGGAACATGAATAAAATTTTAAGTAGCTCTGTTATTGCACTCTCTCTGGCAATGGCTTCAGTCCATTTATATGCGAATGATAAGGTGGTTCAGCGAGATACTTCTAAAGTTACGCATATACAAGAAATTCGCAATGCAACGATTAAAGTAACCTATGCTGATACGACTTTTTTAATTGACCCAATGTTTGCTAAAAAAGGATTCTATGAAGGTTTTCCTGATACTCATCGTAGCTATTTACGGAACCCATTAGTCGATTTGCCTATCAAGCCCGAAACGATTTTAGAAGGTGTAGATGCGGTAATCGTGACCCATACCCATCTAGATCATTGGGATGATGCAGCACAAGCGACTATTCCGAAAAACATGCCGTTGTTTGTACAGAATAAAGAAGACCAGAAAATCATTCAGTCACAAGGCTTCAAAGATGTTCGTGTATTAACTCAAGCGACCTTTGAAGGGATTAAGCTCACTAAAACTGGTGGTCAACACGGTACTGATGCCATGTACCGTATTCCTAAGCTTAAAGCTGGATTAGGTGAAGCAATGGGTGTGGTATTTGAAGCTGCTGGCCATGAAACTGTTTATGTGGCAGGAGATACCATCTGGCGTTCTGAAGTTGATCAAGCGATTCAAACATTTAAACCTGATGTGATTGTCTTGAATACAGGTAACGCCTTGGTTGATGGCTTTAAAGAATCCATTATTATGGGCAAAGAAGATACTTATCATGCAACTCAGAAAGCACCAAATGCTAAAGTGGTTGCTGTTCACATGGATGCAATTAACCACATGTCGGTAACACGTGCTGAGCTTGCAGATTACGTAAAGGACAAAGGAATCCAAGATAAGGTTTTAATTCCTATCGATGGTGAAACGCTTTCTTTCTAAAGTGACTTAAAGAAGTGGAAGCATTCCACTTCTTTAAAACATAAGGGCTTTGTTGCATAAACATTCAAAAGCTGAGTTCTCCCCAATCCATTCAAATTTAAGACACAACTTGGGTGCGAGGTCTACCTAATTCCGTAAATCTATTCAGAACTGCCACACGCGCATGAATTTC
>NZ_BKFU01000097.1:0-6852 GCF_008980265.1 Acinetobacter sp. TUM15064
TGGTACTGAATATAATATTCAAGCAACAGTTGATAAGTCTATTGTAGACCTACAAGATCACTCAAATTTAAAATATATTACTTTTGAAGGTGAGGATATTCGCCCTAGTTTTGAAATGTTTTTTCAGAGCCTTGAAAGTAGTAAGATTTTTAAGTTAATTTAATGGTTATGAACAAAGAAAATTTGAATTTTTTATTTGATTTGAAATATATGAAAGCTGTTTTTTACATTTTAAAATCATATATTTGGGTTTTTGTTTTATGTGTATCTATTATTTTAACTAGTATCATACACAATGATGTTGTTGATACTATTTTGACTATTTTAAACTTTTTTATTGTTTTTAGAATTATTTTTGTGCTGCATGTAAAAATTATAAAGTCCATCTTCGAAATTTGTAGCCCTTAAAAAGCTCTTATTTTCAAGCATCAATAGAATAATGAAACCATGACATATCACTCCCTCTGTCATGGTTTTTTGTTGCCTCTTCATAACTCATATACATGTTTGTTATTATATTTCACTTCCCAATTTTTAGAAGTTTGCACACATAGACTTATCCTTTCTAATTTTTATAACTAATGCTTAAATAGATCATGAACTTTTCTGGGGAAGAGTGGAACAAGCGTTTACAAGTAGTTAATACACAAAAAGAAATGAATAAAAAATACAATTTGGAGATTTCCTATAAGCACGAGGTTCTTTATCAACGCTACCTGACAGGTCAGATAGACCATGAAGAGTTCAAAGAAGAAGTAATGTCGTTAAATAAGTAAATAGATTTTAATAAAAGTGTTATTACATGAGCTATCTAGCCATTACTTCTTAATGGCTTTTTCAAATGATCAAAATGTCATTTGAAATCAGCTCCCAATTTCTTCTCGATGTAGCACTTCACCACAGCTTCAATTGCAGTATTACCAACTTGTTCAGCTTCTCGACTATCAGCACGAGGACCAACATAAAAAGCAGTCCATCTTGAATATGATCGCACTAAGCTAATTTTTTCTTTTTCGATTAGCTTTCCACAGAACTCCCAGTCGATCACTGACACTGACTTTACTTTCATTGCTTTAGAGAGAGCATAAGGAAGTTGGTTGGGTGTTAGATCTGATACTTTCATATTTAATAAGTTCCATCTATCAACCACAAAAATTACGATGACTATATATAGGTATAATCAAAACGAAAAAATGTAGACTGATATGTAGACTGTTGAGTTATAGATGTAGACTACTATATATAGTCATTGCAAAGTATAAGCTAAGTTCAATATCACTGTTTACAACTACTTATAGTTATTGATTGCCAAATACATTAAATGCCAAACAATAGTCACAGAACTGGAAGTTCTAACGCATCTATTTCCAGATAAGCCTACATTGATGTGGGCTTATCTTCGGTCAAATGGCGCATTATTTTTCAGAATAAATAGTCTTTGTGTAGATGAATAAAATCTATAAATAACAGACAGAAGATACTTAAAATCAATTAAGCCATATTAAAAGTAGGTGTATAGTAAATGGACTAGCTAAATTAAGAGTGAAGATCATAATGCCAATCAAATTTGTAATGCGTTTTGCTGCAATTCTATTTTCCGTTTTAATTTTGGTGGCACTTGCTATTCAATTTTTCTTTGATCCTCACTATACCGTGATTTTTTGGATTTTTTCCGTACCATTCATTTTAGGTACGCCAATTTTGGCTTCGGTCGTTTTAGCGAAAAATGAAGAGCTGGATATCCATTCAGTTAACTAAAACAGGCTTAACAAGGCAAGTTTTAAGTATAAGAAGTCCATCTTTTGATGGGCTTTTCTTTTTTGTTCAATATTTTGCAAAACTCGCACAGTTTCATTCGTGCTTATTTGCTATGTTGATCTTTTATTTAAAGAAATCCCCTTTATGAAAAAAACTGTAATGCTCGGATTGATTGTGGCAGCTTTGTCTGGTTGTAGTACTGCACAAAAGAATGAAGCAGAAAAGCCCAATATTGGTATGGCAAATCCTGCCAGTACTTTTTGTATTGAACAGGGTGGCAAATTAGAGACTCGAAAAGAAGCGAATGGTGAAGTGGGATATTGTCATTTGCCCAATGGTCAAGTTATTGAAGAGTGGGCACTGTTCCGTGCTAGCCAGAGCAAATGTGTCGCAGAGCAAGCGACAGCCTTGATTGGTCAGTCGAATTTAACGGAAGCGCAGATTAAGCAAAAAACCAGTGCGAAGATCGTGCGTTTAGTCCAACCTGGGCAGCCAGTCACGATGGATTATCGTGAAGACCGAGTGACAGTAACGGTTGATCCAAAGACCAATAAAGTAGTTCAAGCGAACTGCGGTTAATTTGCTCAGTCAAAAAGCCCAAATCTGGGCTTTTTGACATTTAAAGCAGGGGAATGGTTCTTCATTTTTAAAAGTTTGATTATGATAGGGCACATAGGAGAGTTGTAATGAAAAAGTTATTTGTTTTGGCTGCTGCCATTGCTTTGGTGGGTTGTGCAGAAAAAAAACCGTTAACGCCAGAAGAACAATGGCATGGCTATTGTAAAAGTGTAGGAAATGCAGCACGTTCGATTATGCTAGATCGTCAAAATGCAATTGAAAAAGATAAAGCAATTGAACATGCCAATAAGGTAGAAGATGCGACGACCAAAGCATTTATCTTAGATATTATTGAGCATGTATATGCTTTGCCTGAAGCGGACATTAAGAGCGATATTGAAGGGGCACGAGAAAAAGTTCGTGCAGCATACACTGAAAAATGTATAGCGACCCCTCATAAAGACATGCCAGATTACAAACCGTTCTAATGAACGGTTTTTTATTTTAAGTTGGTATTTTTTTGTGACAAAACACTAAATCATATATATAGAAAAGCATATAAAAATAAAGAATAATGAAAAGAGAACAAAAACGAGAGGAGCAGAAAATGGAAGTTGTCGGCTATTTAAATCAAGCAGATTTACTCTTGGAAGATGAAAATGGCGTGGCCGTGATTGGTGGAGGGCACTATGTCCTTAGCTTGGGTGATCAGGTTTACTTTAAACAAGCCCTTGAACATGAACCTACACGGTTTTTGGTTCAAATTTCATTTGCCGGTTCGGCGCACCAAAACTTACATGACGACGAAATTCAGATGAAATTTGAAGGATGTCGGGAAAGTTTTAAGCAATATATTCAAGCCACAACAGTACACTAAGGTTGAATACTTATATTTGGAAAAAAAAG
This sequence comes from Acinetobacter sp. TUM15064, assembly GCF_008980265.1. Lineage (NCBI taxonomy): Bacteria > Pseudomonadati > Pseudomonadota > Gammaproteobacteria > Moraxellales > Moraxellaceae > Acinetobacter > Acinetobacter sp. TUM15064. Next base: position 3,223 of record NZ_BKFU01000097.1, read on the forward strand.
GCAACATGAGTTGCCTTTTTGTTTTTAAATACCAGTCCAAAGTTAATGTGTTAAAGACTGAGCAATTAGCAGTAAATGTGGTATTCATTGTGCAATCGGTATGAACATCATTTAGTTAGAAAATAATGGGCATCACGAAGAAACACGCTGCTTGCATTAACTTTTAACTGGAATTTTAGTAAAATTTAGCAGTCCATATTATTTACGTAGCTTTAATTAAAGCAGGAATACGTAAATAATTTTTTAAAAAAGAGGAATAACACCGTGCTAGAAGCTTACCGCCAACACGTTGCAGAACGTGCCGCACTCGGAGTCCCACCGAAGCCACTTGACGATGCTCAAACAGCTGCATTAGTTGAATTATTAAAAAACCCACCAGCTGGCGAAGAAGCATTTTTAGTTGATTTACTAGAAAACCGTGTTCCAGCGGGTGTTGACCAAGCTGCATACGTTAAAGCTGCATTCTTAGCTGCTTTGGCTAAAGGCGAAGCGACTTCACCATTAGTTTCTAAAGAACGTGCGGTTTACTTACTAGGCACTATGCTTGGTGGTTATAACGTTGCTCCTTTAGTTGCACTTCTTGATGATGCTGAACTTGCTGAATTAGCAGCTGAAGCACTCAAGAAAACGCTTCTTGTATTTGATGCATTCCATGACGTTGCAGATAAAGCAAAAGCGGGTAACACGAATGCACAAGCGGTTATGCAATCTTGGGCTGACGCTGAATGGTTCACGACTCGTAAAGATGTTCCTACTGAAATCAAACTTACAGTTTTCAAAGTAACTGGCGAAACCAACACTGATGACTTGTCACCTGCACAAGACGCTTGGAGCCGTCCAGATATTCCATTGCATGCAAATGCAATGTTGAAAAACGTACGTGACGGTATCAACCCAGAAGTTCCTGGTGAAGTTGGTCCATTAAACCAAATCAAAGACTTGATCGCAAAAGGCAACCAAGTTGCATACGTTGGTGACGTTGTTGGTACAGGTTCATCTCGTAAATCTGCAACGAACTCTGTACTTTGGTTCTTCGGTGACGAAATTGCGCACATCCCGAACAAAAAAGACGGTGGTTACTGCTTAGGTTCTAAAATCGCTCCGATTTTCTTTAACACAATGGAAGATGCTGGCGCGTTGCCAATCGAAATTGATGTTGCAAACATGAACATGGGCGATGAAATCGTTCTTAACATTGATCATGCTGCTGCAAAAGTAACTGCAACCAAAGACGGCGCAGTAATTGCTGATGCTGAACTTAAAACTCCAGTACTTCTAGACGAAGTACGTGCAGGTGGTCGTATCAACCTAATCGTTGGTCGTGGCTTAACTGCTAAAGCACGTGAAGCTTTAGGCCTTGCTCCATCTACGTTATTCCGTACTCCAGTTCAACCTGCTGCTACTGGCAAAGGTTTCACTCAAGCACAGAAAATGGTTGGTCGCGCATGTGGTCTTCCTGAAGGTCAAGGCGTACTTCCAGGTACTTACTGTGAACCTAAGATGACAACTGTTGGTTCGCAAGATACCACTGGTCCAATGACTCGTGACGAATTGAAAGACTTAGCTTGCCTAGGCTTCTCTGCTGACCTAGTTATGCAATCTTTCTGTCACACAGCTGCATATCCAAAGCCAGTTGACGTTCAAATGCAACACTCGCTTCCTGATTTCATCATGAACCGTGGCGGTGTATCTCTACGTCCAGGTGACGGTATTATCCACTCTTGGTTAAACCGTATGCTTCTTCCAGATACCGTTGGTACTGGTGGTGACTCACATACACGTTTCCCAATTGGTATTTCATTCCCAGCGGGTTCTGGTCTTGTAGCATTCGCTGCTGCGACTGGTGTTATGCCATTAGACATGCCTGAATCTGTACTTGTTAAGTTCAAAGGTAAAATGCAACCTGGTATCACACTACGTGACCTTGTACATGCAATTCCTTACGTTGCGATTCAGCAAGGTGACTTAACTGTAGAGAAGAAAGGTAAGAAAAACATCTTCTCTGGCCGTATCCTTGAGATCGACTTAACAGAAATGGAAACTGACCTCACTGTTGAACAAGCATTCGAACTTTCTGATGCGTCTGCTGAACGTTCTGCTGCGGGTTGTTCTATTACACTTTCTGAAGAGAAAGTTGCTGAATACTTGAAATCAAACATCACAATGTTGAAGTGGATGATTTCTGAAGGTTATGGCGATGCGCGTACGATGGCTCGTCGTGTAGAGAACATGGAAAAATGGTTAGCGAACCCATCACTTCTTAAAGCTGATGCTGATGCTGAATACACGAAAGTGTATGAAATTGACCTTGCGACAATTACTGAACCAGTTCTTTGCTGCCCGAATGACCCAGATGATGCGAAATTGCTTTCTGATGTTCAAGGCGTGAAAATTGACGAAGTATTCGTTGGTTCATGTATGACTAACATCGGTCACTTCCGCGCAACTGGTAAGTTGTTAGAGAAAGTTCCTGGTGGCGTACTTTCAACTCGTTTGTGGATTGCTCCGCCTACGCGTATGGACGAACGTCAATTGATGGAAGAAGGTTTCTACAATACTTATGGTAAAGCTGGCGCGCGTACTGAAATGCCAGGTTGTTCATTGTGTATGGGTAACCAAGCACGCGTAGCTCCGAACACTACTTGTGTATCGACTTCTACGCGTAACTTCCCGAACCGTTTAGGTCAAGGTGCGAACGTTTACTTAGCTTCTGCTGAACTTGCATCTGTTGCTGCTGTACTTGGTAAATTACCAACTCCAGAAGAATATCAACAGTATGCAGCTCAGATTGATAGCATGTCTGCTGACATCTACCAATACTTAAGCTTCGACAAGATGACAGACTATACTAAACCTGCATCTGAGATTGATACGAAGAAAATTGCTGCTGCTCAGTTGACTTAATTCTTTGTTAATTAAGCAATAAGCGGTATAAGATAAGGGCTGAGTAATCAGCCCTTATTTTTTGAGTAGAAAATGCAAGAATATATAAGAAAATTAATATCCCAAACGATAGCGTTAATTGAAAAAAATAAAAGTCATGGAAATGAGTTTAATTTACTAAAAATATCAGGTATGGGGAGTAGTGAGGTTTTTACTCATACTCCAATTTTAAAGGAGTTATTAGATCCACGCGGTTCACATGGCCAAGGAAATTTATTTTTAAAAAGTTTTATTGATTCTTTTTGTTCTGAATTTATAGTTGACGAGTTCGTTCAAATAAAAAAAGAGCAACGTGTTGGCGATAAAAAGAAAAGTTATGGTCAAATTGATTTAATTATTTCAAATAAAACACAAATTTTAATTATTGAAAATAAAATTTATGCCGAAGATCAAGTTAAGCAATTGAATAGATATTATGAATATTGTGAAAGTACCAAGAAGCAACAATTTATGATTTATTTAACATTGGACGGCAAAGAACCAAGTCAATTTTCATTAGGAAATATAAAAAATGTAGATGGAAAATATTTCTTGAATGATGGTGAAAATCAACAAAATATATATTTGAAATGCTTGAGTTACCAAACAGATATTATTTTTTGGTTGAAAAACATTCAATCTGCAATTGGTAAAGCATCGAATCTTGTAGCTGCAATTCAGCAGTATATCAACTTGTTGAAAATGCTA
>NZ_BKFU01000098.1:0-6783 GCF_008980265.1 Acinetobacter sp. TUM15064
TCTAAATAAAATAAAAAAAAAATAAAAAAAAAATATTAAATAATGTATATAAAATACATTATTATTGTCATTGCATATTAAATTTACTCTTGTTTATGATTAATTAATGTTTATTTTTATATTAATTATTTTACAAACAGAGGTTGTTTGAAATGTTAAAGCAAATCGCTCTAATTACATTAATGGGTCTCTCTACATCTGCTGTAATGGCAGGTCAATGGCAAGTCAAAGTCGGTGGCTCTGCTATTGCGCCTACACAGGATACAAAAATTGCCAATGGTGCATTAACTGTTGAAGCAGATAGCGAATTGGCGTTTACACCATCCGTTGAATATTTCTTTAATGACAATATTTCTGCAGAACTATTACTGGCAACTCCGATTAGCCATGATGTTACAGTGAATGGATCAAATGCAGTAAAACTCAAACATTTACCCCCAACAGTAACAGCAAAGTATAACTTTAAGAACTCAACAGGTTTCACGCCTTATATTGGTGTAGGTGCAACGGCATTTATTCCTTGGGATGAGGAAACATCAGGTGTACTTGAAGGGACTAAAGTTAAAGTTAAAGAAGATTATGGTTATGCGGCGCAAGTTGGCTTTAACTATCAACCTGCTGATGCGAAAAACTGGGGTGTGTTTGTCGATGTTCGTTATGCAGACCTAAACCCAAAAGTAGAAACTGTGGTTGAAAACTTTAAGTTAGATATCGACCCAGTGATTTATACGCTTGGTTATAGCTACAAATTTTAATAATCAAAAGTAGCTTTTTAAGAACCTCATCTATGATGGGGTTTTTTTATGCAACGACTAAAGTTGAATAGTGATGAAAGAGTAAATAACTCACCATCAGTCAGTATTAAAATAAAACCATAGATAAAATGTACTGAAGCAGAATAAGAGAGTCATAAGAAATGAAATATATGCGGTATCTAACCGTGCTCTGTGGCTTGGCATGGAGTATCAATATTCAGGCAGCCAGTTTTAATTGTGACAAGGCACAAACGATAACCGAGCATGCGATTTGTGAGCATCGTTCAGTCAATGATGCGGATGTCAAAATGGCAACCACCTATAACATTTTAAAACGTTTGGTTCCAATGGGGACGCGTGGCATGATTCAAGATGAGCAGATGAAATGGTTGAGCCTACGAGACCGCTGTGGCGCATCACAAAGTTGTTTAATGGATGTCTATAAAATGCGTCAGCAAAAGCTCGATCTTCTTTTGGATCGTATTTATCGTCAGGGGCCATTTTAAAAAATTGGAAAAAAAATACTGGTCGCTATTGAAAAACTCATTCCTCACTCCAATTCATTAAGCATTCTCGATAAGACTTAATATATTAAGGAGCGATTGATGAGCGAGCAAAACGCGCACAAACATAGTTTCCAAGCTGAAGTAGCACAGCTCTTACATTTGGTGACGCATTCACTATATTCCAATCCTGAAATTTTCCTGCGTGAGTTGATTTCAAATGCGTCCGATGCCTGCGACAAATTGCGCTTTGAAGGTATTAATCACCCTGAATATTATGAAAATGACCCTGACTTGCATGTACGCGTCAGCTTCGATGAAATCAATAAAACTCTCACCATTTCAGATAATGGGATCGGTTTAACGGAGCAAGAAGCGATTGAAAATCTAGGTACAATTGCCAAGTCTGGAACCAAAGACTTTATGTCGAAACTTACAGGTGATCAGAAATCAGATGCACAACTGATTGGTCAGTTTGGTGTAGGTTTCTACTCAGGCTTTATTGTGGCGGATAAAATTACTGTTGAATCACGCCGTGCGGGTGTGGATGCGGATCATGCTGTACGTTGGGTTAGTGCAGGTACAGGTGAGTTTGAAGTCGAGCAAATTCACAAAGATAGCCGTGGTACGGACATTATTTTACATCTGCGTGAAGATGCGTTGGATTATTTACAGTCTTATAAAGTCAAACAAATTATCAATAAATACTCGGATCACATTAGTCTGCCGATTGAGATGCAAAAAGAGGTTTGGCAGCAAGAAGAAGCTGTCGAAGGTGAAGAAGCAAAACCGGGTCAGTATGTGAAAACGGATGAGTGGGAAGCGATTAACTCAGCTAGCGCACTCTGGACACGCAATAAAAATGAAGTCACTGAAGAGCAGTACATCGACTTTTATAAGAACTTGAGTCATGACTTTGAAGCTCCGTTAGCGTGGGCGCATAATCGGGTTGAAGGTAGCACTGAATATACGCAACTGTTGTATGTACCCAGCAAAGCAGCAGCCAATATTTTTACTCGTGAAGCCAAAGCAGGAATTAAGCTCTATGTGAAACGTGTCTTTATTATGGATGATGCGGATAACTTGATTCCAAACTATTTGCGCTTTGTACAAGGTGTGGTGGACAGTGCGGACTTACCACTAAATGTGAGTCGTGAGCTGTTGCAAGAAAGCCGTGATGTAAAAACCATTCGAGAAGGTAATGCACGTCGTGTATTGACTATGCTGGATGGTTTAGCGAAATCGGAAGATGAAACAGATCAAGAGAAGTTTAAAACTTTCTATAGTGAATTTGGTTCAGTGTTGAAAGAAGGCTTGGGCGAAGACTTTGGTAACCGTGAGCGTATTTTAAAATTACTCCGCTTCCCAACTTCAAACAATGATGCGGTGACCACATCATTTGCGGACTATAAAGCACGTATGCAAGACGGGCAAAAAGCCATTTACTATGTGACCGCAGACAGTCTTAATGCCGCGAAGAACTCACCACAACTGGAGTTATTTAAGAAAAAAGGCATTGAAGTTCTGCTTATGGCAGACCGTGTCGATGAATGGGCAATGGAGTTTGTCCATGAGTTTGATGGTACACCACTGCAAAACGTGGCGAAAGGCGCTGTTGACCTAGGTGATTTACAAGATGCTGAAGAGAAAAAAGCACTTGAAGCAGCGGCAGAACAATTCAAGCCTGTGGTTGAAAAACTGTCTGATTCATTGAAAACCAAGACCAAAGAAGTACGTGTGACTACACGTCTGGTCGATTCACCTGCTTGTTTGGTCACTGGTGAGGGGGAGCTTTCACCACAACTGATTCGTATGTTGAAACAAGCAGGACAGGCTGTACCTGAGTCTAAACCGATTTTAGAGATCAATCCTGAACATCCGCTAGTGAAAAAGTTGGAAGGCTCGACACAGTTTGATGATTTAGCCAATGTGATTTTTGATCAAGCCGTGATTGCAGAAGGGGGCTTACCAGATGACCCTGCTGAATATGTAAAACGGATTAACAGTTTATTGCTTCAGTAAAGCATGACATGTTTTAAAAAAAGCCTATCTCTAAGATAGGCTTTTTTATGTCAATGAATCGAATATAGAGACTTCAAGGCATTCTGAACTCGACTCAATCTGTGGGAAATCACATGGTGTGGGTATCCGTGGATAAGTTTGGACTTATCCACAGTTGTGTTTAAAGATTCAGCATTAGACTAAAAAAGTGCCTCAAAACGAACTAAGGCACTGAGGTAATGACTTCGGTCTTCACGTTTATCATTAAAGTAGTTTAAATCCCCTTGGATATAAAACCATTCACGTAAGAACGGTTGGCGCCATGATACAAAAGGCCCCCATCTATTCAACCTTAAGTCATCGTCATTATAGTATCCACCTGTGTAGAGACCGTAGTTAAAACGATTACCATGAAAGAATTGATGCTGTCTAAAGCTATAGTTGTCCCAAGTGAGGTCATCATCCTGCTCATCTGCATAGGTCAGGCTGAATTGGTTGGATAAAAAAGCCTGATCTGGGCGGGCATGCGTCAACTCTAAGTTCGTTCTTAAATAATTTTCACTGTCGATGCCATAGCGGTAAATTTGTTCTGCATAGGCACGGAAATCATTGTCCAGTTTCCATTCCTTAGAGAGTTCAACACGTGCATAAATATCATCGCCTGAACGTACCCCTAAGTCGAAATCAGTGTCAAAAGGCAAACGATCTGACAGTTGAGACCACCTTAAAGCAAGTGAGCTATTGGCATCACGGGTTTGTCGACGGTCGAAGGATTTATCGTTGTCTGCACTTGGTGGGTTTTCATTGGTAATCGCCACATTGTTTTGCAGTTCGTTATCCAGAGAGTCATCTCCAAACACCACACTCAGTTTATTTTCTAAAGTGGGAAGTTTGATTCGTCCTCGAATACGTGGTTTTACATCGTATTCATCATGTTTATTCCAGCGGTTATCGACCAAAATCCGTAGAGTTGCTGTGGCTGGTTTATTGGGATCCGTGTCTCCAAACCAGTCATCAATTTGGGTTGCAGTTTTATCTGCCCAATTCCGAACGCCTTTTTGTTGGCGGTCAACCCAAGTTCGCTCTTCAGTCACGTCGGTGGTGGGCACAATTACTTCGTCAGACTCTTCGGGTAAGAGCGTAGGAAGTGAATCAATCCACTGTGGAATTTGATATAAAAGTCCACTCCCTTTAGGAGGAGACGCAATTTGGTCAATTTCAGCCACATCATGAGGTGGCACGAAATGTTGGGTGCTATCTGTATTGCTTTCCGCCCAAGCCACGTTGACGCATGTACCTAAACTTAGGCAGAAAAATAAAGAGATGGGGCTAACATGTCGAGTTCTTTGCATGCTTTCGTACTTTATTGTTCTTCGATGTTTTAGTGTTGTAAATTTCACGTAAGAACACAAGTAGAAAATACAAAACTCTACAACTCGTTGGTGAGTTGTTTTTGAATAGAATCAAATAATTGAAATACCGTAATCGGCTCAGCTAAAGTCGAAATTGTATTTTGAATCAGTTGCCAACTGACCCCGTGCTGGCGGTCTAAGACTAAACAAGGGTAGGCGATCTCAGTGCGTGAGAGCTCGACACGTCTTTGGCCATGAATGACCCGAATTTTTTGTCGTTCTTTAAGTACTAAAATAGGGGTATTGAGGTCTGCAGAGCTTTCTTCAAACTGAATAAATTTACGACTATTCAGCAGATCCGCCAAAATAAAGGGATGATAATTTTCGATATGCCAGACCAGTTTGGCTTGCTGGGTATACACTTGAAAAATAGAAAATACATCATGTACATGACCCTGTAATTTCTCCCACTCAATTTCACGGATGGCTGCCAATTGATGATGATTGCTTTGTGCAAATTGTTGGCTCAGGCGAACGGCTTGAGCAGAACTATCAACACCGAATAGCGCCAAATACTTAATAAAACGTCCCTGTAGACTGGTTTGTTCAGCCAGATAAATCGGATAGTCAGACCAATGATCCAGTTGGTCAGAGTAGAGGAGCAAGTCGACATTTTGGCTGATATCAGTCTGCACCGAAATGTCTAGACGATATAGTTTTGGGTCTAAGTGGGTCTGATCTAATTCAAGCAATTGCGCTTGATACTGACCAAGATGGATCTGTGTAGGCAGTGTACCTGGCGATGCTGTTGATGATATTTCAGAGTTTAGAAGGCGTTTAGATGAGTCCGCATTTGGCTCAGGCACAATAGTTGGCACATCGAGTCGAGCTGATGTAGCTAAAGGCTTAATAGAGGGGCTCTGAGGCTCCTGAGACCGTGTTACAGATATATCGACTGTTGAAGAATCTAAAAGCTCAATATCAGAAAACACAAAAGATTTAGAAATAGCTGCGTGTTCAAGATCTACCACATGATTTGTTGTGTTAGATGCTATTGCAGCGGGCGTTATAAAGGGATTAACTTCTGCAACTTCTGCAACTTCTGCAACTTCTGCAACTTCTGCAACTTCTGCAACTTCTGCAACTTCTGCAACTTCTGCAACTTCTGCAACTTCTGCAACTTCTGCAACTTCTGCAACTTCTGCAACTTCTGCAACTTCTGTGGTCGAAATAAAACTCTTCGGCACTTCAGTACTGTGTGTACTCAGCGTCGTTGGAATAGGCTCCATCATATTCAATTGCTGATCGACTGGTGAATGATCAATCAACCATTGGTAAACCTCTTTAAACTTTGAAAACCAAGGGCTGTTATACACATGAGTTGAAGCATCTTGAAAGCTAATTTGCCAACCTAAACCCGATTTATATAAAACGCCCCATGCAAAATGTTGTTGTTGTTTCAAAGCACTGCTAAGGGCAGATTCATACTGAAAAAGACCAACATATAAATGTCGATATGGGCTCTGCTGTAACCAGTGTTCGGCCGTAGCTTGAGGTTGAGTGAGGGCTTTATAGGCTTCGAGTTGTTTGTGAAAAATGGGCTCATCACAACGGGCAAAGATTTCACGAATGCGTTTTTTTGAGCGCGCAATTTCAAAAAAAGACAAATGCTGATGTTCCAAACCGTCAATCAATTGATGCAGTTCTTTGATCAGCAGTGCTTTTTCGATTGCTTTCATGTGCTGAGCTCTAAAGTTGTTTTTGTGCTTGTTCCAAATAACTTGCTAAAATCATATTGAGTGCAAGTTCAAGTAATTTATATTCGGCTGAAGTTGGCTGTGTGTACTGCTTTGCTAGAGCAATCAATTGATCTGGATCAATAGTTTGTGGAGAAATACGACCTTGAATTAAAGCTTGTAAATTTTGCATAGGCATATGGTCTAAGAAGGCATTTAGTTTTGGTTTTACGGTTTAGTATTCTTTTTGATCATAATTAGAAAATCTTAAATAGGCAAAAACTATTGCATATCCTATACGAGAAAAATGTTGTAAAAAATGTAAATAACTTCGATTAAAACACAGATCATTCTAAATATTTTTGATCTAGATGCTAAATATTTGAAAATTTTTGTCAGTTATTAACCTTTTTAGGCAAAAAAATAGGCAATATAA
>NZ_BKFU01000099.1:0-6458 GCF_008980265.1 Acinetobacter sp. TUM15064
ACTGAAATTGCTATAACCCTATTCAAATTTTTCTTATTCATCTTTTTAGCCATTGTAAATATTTTTTAGTATAAAAAAAGCCGATGTTTTCACATCGGCTTTTTTTACTTCATCGGCAAATTTACCGATTTAGTTTTGACTTAGACCGCTTCAAGTACTGCATTCAAAGTCGTGCTTGGACGCATTACAGCATTTACTTTAGCAGTATCTACAGCATAGTAACCACCGATGTCCGCAGCTTGACCCTGAACTTGAGAAAGCTCAGCAACAATCTTATCTTCATTTTCAGCAAGCGCTTTTGCAAGAGGAGCGAACTTCGCTTTCAAGTCAGCATCTTCGTCTTGAGCTGCTAAAGCTTCAGCCCAGAACTTCGCTAAGTAGAAATGACTGCCACGGTTATCAATCTCACCAGTACGGCGTGATGGAGACTTATCATTATCCAGTAACTGGCCTGTCGCTTGGTCTAAAGTCTTCGCAAGAAGTTTTGCTTTCGCATTATCTTCTTTAATACCCATCTCTTCTAAAGATACAGCAAGTGCCAAGAATTCACCTAAAGAATCCCAACGTAAGTGGTTTTCTTCAACAAGCTGCTGTACGTGTTTAGGCGCTGAACCACCCGCACCAGTTTCGTACATACCACCGCCCGCCATAAGCGGAACGATAGACAACATCTTCGCAGATGTACCAAGCTCCATAATTGGGAACAAATCAGTGAGGTAGTCACGCAGAATGTTACCCGTTACAGAAATCGTATCTAGACCACGTGCAACCCGTTCAAGTGTATAACGCATCGCGCGGACTTGAGACATAATTTCAATGTCTAAACCAGTTGTGTCATGATCTTTCAAATACGTTTGTACTTTCTTGATCAATTCATTTTCGTGTGGACGGTATGGGTCAAGCCAGAAGATCGCAGGCATACCTGAGTTACGCGCACGTGTTACTGCCAGTTTCACCCAGTCACGGATTGGTGCATCTTTCACCTGACACATACGCCAGATGTCACCCTCTTCCACGTTCTGAGACATCAACACTTCGCCAGTTTCTAAGTCAGTGATGTTTGCAACACCTGCCTCAGAGATTTCAAAGGTCTTGTCGTGTGAACCGTATTCTTCCGCTTTTTGCGCCATCAAACCAACGTTCGGCACTGTACCCATAGTACGTGGGTCAAAGTTACCATTCCACTTACAGAAATTGATCATTTCTTGGTAGATACGTGCGAAAGTTGACTCAGGCATGACTGCTTTACAGTCATAAGGTTTGCCGTCAGCGCCCCACATTTTACCGCCACCACGGATCATTGCAGGCATAGAAGCATCTACAATTACATCGTTTGGTGAATGGAAGTTCGTGATGCCTTTCGCAGAATCAACCATTGCAAGTGCTGGACGGTGTTCTTGGCAAGCGTGTAAGTCTTCGATGATTTCTTCACGTAACGATGTCGGTAAAGTTGCAATCTTCTCGTAAAGACCCGCCATACCGTTGTTAACGTTAATACCTAGCTCATCAAATAATTTACCGTGTTTTTCAAAAGCATCTTTGTAGTAAATTTTCACACAGTGACCGAAAACGATCGGGTGTGAAACTTTCATCATGGTTGCTTTCACGTGTAAAGAGAACAAAATGCCTGCTTCTTTACAATCATCAAGTTCTTTTTCATAGAAATCGCAAAGCGCTTTCTTGCTCATAAACATTGAATCAATGATTTCGCCATCTTGAAGCGCAACTTTTGGCTTAAGAACGATGGTTTCACCAGACTTTGTCACGAGTTCCATTTTCACATTGCGGGCACGGTCTAAAGTCATTGATTTTTCACCATGGTAGAAGTCACCTTCATCCATGTGAGAAACGTGAGTTTGAGACCATTGCTTCCACTCGCTCATAGAGTGCGGGTGTTTTTTCGCATAGTTCTTAACAGCAGCAGGCGCACGACGGTCAGAGTTACCTTCACGTAATACTGGGTTCACTGCTGAACCAAGACATTTACCATAGCGTGCTTTAAGCGCTTTTTCGTCTTCAGTAGTAGGGTTTTCTGGGTAATCAGGAATCGCGTAGCCTTTTGATTGAAGCTCTTTGATACATGCTGTTAGCTGAGCAACAGAGGCACTAATATTTGGCAGTTTGATGATATTAGTATCAGGATCTTGTGTAAGACGACCAAGTTCTGCAAGATTGTCTGGAACTTTTTGTTCTTCTTTTAGGTATTCAGAAAATTCTGCGAGAACACGTGCGGCAACAGAGATATCAGTTTTAACGATCTCTACACCAGCAGGTTTAGTAAAGGTCTCAATGATCGGCAGTAGCGAGTAAGTCGCTAGCAATGGCGCCTCGTCGGTCAGTGTGTAAATGATGGTTGACTTTCCACCAGCCATATATAGCCCCTTGCGTTAGATTGAGTTTTTTAGGGTGATGAGCTTCTGGCTCAGCCCCTGCGAACCGATGTGCTTGAATAAAACCCTGAAAGTATCGGCTTTCATTGCTTTTCAGTCAACGTAATATCCTGTGATAACGACATTTCGAAAAAAAATGATGCTGAATATTTACTCTAATCCTTCCTGTTTTCCGCAAACGCTCTACAATCTTCTGGCAAATTGACAACAAGATCCCTAAAACAGTGCGAATTTAGAGAAAAATAGAATCACTTGCTTCATTATAGAGCTTAGACTCGCAAACTCGATGAAGAAAAAAGCCAAAAAATTTATTTCTTATTAAACCAATTTTACATTTTTAAACCTATGATTTTTATGACTTTGGTTAAACTTAATACTTTTATGCAACATTAAGGATCAATTAGATGATGAAAATACTCCTTCCTCTCATTGGACTTGGTTTTTCTTCATTATGTTTTGCACAGAACCCATTAAGTGTACACGTACTGAATTTAGAAAATGGTTTACCATCAGCTAATGTCAAAGTAACGCTTGAAGCACAACAAAATGATAAATGGACTGAAATCAATTCAGCGGCAACGGATGATCAAGGGCGTATCAATGATTTATACCCTAAAGATACCAGTCTACAAAAAGGTGTCTATAAAGTTACTTTTAAAACAGGTGATTGGTTTCGTCAAAAAAATCAGCGCTCTTTTTTTCCAGAAGTACCTGTTGTCTTTGTGATTGATGGCTCATTGGATCATTATCATATTCCGTTATTGATCAGTCCGTACGGTTATTCAACTTATCGTGGTAGTTAACATTCACAAACGAACAAATATAAAAACCGATGCCTAGGCATCGGTTTTTACCTCAACAGAATGACAAATAAAGTGGGTTAAGCATTAAAGCTTGAGCCACTTCTCTGCTTTCGCTTGATCTTCGACTTTCAATTCAACTTCGGTCAGTTCTGAACCAGCAGCTTTTACATCAAAGCTCAGCAACTCATCACGGCGGAATGCCAGAATGCTATAGGTATCGTCTTGCTTGGCGTATTTTTCTACCAATTTCACCGTTGCTTTGAGACCATCAATCGCAATGATCACATCATGGGCAGAAAGACCAGCTTGAGCAGCAGCGCCATCACGACGCGCACTTTGCACCAACACACCCTCTGGCTTATCTACAAGCTTTAAACCCAACGGTAATGACTTGTCATTTTTCAGGCTATAACTTAAACCAAACTCAGGGAAAAGTTGATCCAGTGGCAACTCATCTGTGGTGTTAATTAAGTGATTGATTTGCTCAATCCAGTTATCACCCGTCAGTTCATTACACAACTCAACAATTGTACGCTCATGTACTTGTATGCCCTTTTGCGCGTTTTCATAAAGTTTACGCATAAGCGAGTCTAGACTTGAACCACGTAACCGTAAACCCAAGTCTAAGCATAGGGCAACCAAACAACCTTTGTTGTAATAGCTGGTGCCTGCATTGTTCGAGTTTTCATCCTGACGGTAAAATTTCACCCATGCATCAAAGCTAGACTCAGACACAGACTGAACAAAACGACCTGGATTTTGTAAATAACGATCAATCTGAATTTTGAGTAGTTTGATATATGAGGCTTGAGAAATCACACCGCTACGCAGCAAAATCAGGTCATCATAATAAGACGTGAAACCTTCAAAAATCCAAAGCAAAGAGGTATAGCCTTCTTTGTTTAAATCATAATTGACAAAGTTTTCAGGACGAATGAATTTGACCAACCATGAGTGGAAGTATTCATGACTACATAAACCTAAGAAACGTTGATAGTCTTCAGATGGTTCTTCAGGCTCATTAACTTTGGGCAAGTCTTCACGTGGACTAATCAAACTGGTTGAATTTGGATGCTCCAAACCACCATAACTATTTGCTGTAGCCATCGTCATAAAGGTGTAGTTTGCAAATGGCGCTGAGCCAAACATTGAGATTTCTGTTGCGCAGATTTTTTCAATGTCTTGCTGCATACGTGCAGCATTCATGGCATGTTTGCCTGACACTACAAACTCGTGTGGAATGCTATTGGCTTCAAAAGCAAAACGAGTCTGCTCTGCCAACTCAAATGGTGCATCAATTAGCTCAGCATAGTTTTTGGCTTTTAAGGTAAAACGACCTTTAACAAGGCTTTTTGAAGCCATACCTGTCGCTAATTGGAAGTGTTTCAGCTCATCAGGAAGGAACAGTTCAACTTCAACAGCTTTATCCTCTTGACCTTCCAGACCTAAACATGCACATGCAGGATTGACATATAAACGGGTTTGATCTACATACGCACCGCGCACCGACAGATCATAAGCATATACATCATATTCAACCGTAATCAATTCATGATCGGTATTAAAAAGACGCCATTTATTCTTTTCAAATTTTTGGATTTGTAATAACCGCCCTTCTTCATCATAAGCACGAACCGATTCAATATGCTTTGAAAACTCACGAATGAGGTAACTACCCGGAATCCAAGTCGGTAATGAAAGTACCTGTGTTGGGTCTGCTACAAAACGTAAAGTCACGTGTATAAGGTGCTGACGATAATCGTCAAATTCGATCTGATAATGCAACATAATGGGCAATACAAAATAAAATGAAATGAGTTATAACTTAGCTTAGCATTATTTAAGCCAGTTTTGCGTCACAGTCACATTTGTCTGCATTTTTGACTGGTCATTGGCGAAAAAAAGGCATAGCATTTGCAGCTGTTTTCGGTTTAAAAGTCACGGAATGGCTTAGTTAGGGAATTTCATTGAAAGCTGTCATCTACTTTATCGCTACACTCTTCGCCTTGTGTTCAAGTTTCACTCAAGCCGCATTGCTCAACATTGTTCCTGAAACAGTTGAAGCTCAAGCTTGGACCGTTTTTGACAGCCAATCAGGGCAAGTCATTGCAGAACACAATAGTCATGTGCAGCGTGCTCCCGCTTCGCTCACCAAAATGATGGTTGCCTACATTGCACTGAAAGAAATTAATGCAGGAAAACTAAACAAAAGCGAAATTCTTACCGCGACACCTGTGGTTAGTACGGTGATGTGGGATGAGTCGCAAATGTATTTAAAACAAGGTGAACAGATTTCAGTTGATCAGCTTTTAGCGGGTTTAGTGGTGATGTCGGCCAATGATGCAGCGGTGACTTTGGCAGAACGTATTTCTGGTGATATTCCTCACTTTGTGGCACGAATGAACCAAGAAGCCAAAGCACTGGGAATGACTGAAACACATTTTCAGAACCCAGCAGGTATTACCATGCCCGAACACTATTCGACTGCACATGACTTAGCGCTGTTAGGTCAAGCCTTAGTGAATGAAACACCCGACTATTTGTACTATTCAAAACAGCAAAGTTTTAGTTATAACCAACGCTTTCACCGTGCGACCAATCTTCTGTTAAAACAAGACCCAACAGTCGATGGCTTAAAAACGGGTTATACCAAAGCAGCGGGATATAACCTAGCCCTAACAGCGAACCGCCCAACAATGAACCCTGAAAACCCAAACCGTCGTTTGGTGGTGATTGTATTAGGAACGCAAAGTGCAGCAAAACGTGCAGAGGTTGCGCACAATCTCATGAATTTGTCTTATACCTACACACGCAACGAAGTTGCGCTGAAGGATAAACAAATCATTGCGGAACTTCCCGTTGTCAAATCAACTTTGAAAATTTTCAAAGTCGAAAGCAAACAACCGAAAATTGTGACCACATCATTGTACGATCAACCTTATGCAATTGATTTACATGCCTTTGATCAAACCAATCAACGTATTATGCTCAATACAGGCAATGGTACAATCCAACCGATCGCACCTTTAGAATCGACTAAAACACATTTTAATATAGAAGTTTTACAGAACAAACTAACTGCACCACTTGCAGAAGTAATGCAACTGGCTAAAGTTCAGGTTTATCAAAATAACCAGCTTATTCAAACTTTTACTATAGAAGATGACGTACATATTGAAGAAGCCAATATTTTCCAGAGACTCATGATCTGGTTCAAAAACCTGTTTCCATTTTTATCGAGCGATGAACCTCAGGCCAAAACCTA
>NZ_BKFU01000100.1:0-6169 GCF_008980265.1 Acinetobacter sp. TUM15064
TAGTATTTTAAAACCAATACGATACGCATTGTAAGAAACGAGAGCTAATAGCTCTCAGGTCATCCCCCTAAAAATAATTGAGTTTAAAAGTAGAAAATACAAATATTCTCAAATGATCTCTATTTTTTGGAAAAACATATCAAGTTTGTTTATAAAAAAGCCGATATATTTCTGTTATTCACCAATTAAAATGTCTATGCGATAAACCATTTAAAATGTCCGTAAGCATCCGGCTAACACAGCCTTACCAAGCGATCCTATAAGCCTTAATTTAGTTCCCACCTAAAAACAAGTGGGGACTTAATCCATGAACATGGATATATATTCAGCAACACTTCCTGTTGCTAAAAAACGCCGAAAATACAGCAAAGAATTCAAACTCAGTATTGTCAATGCCTGCAAAAATCCTAATACCTCGATCGCTTCGGTCGCACTGCAACATAGTATTAATGCCAACCTTGTCAGTCGTTGGATCAGGATCTTCAGCCATCATGATGGTGCCGTGCAGGATCCTACTCATGTGAATCCAGCATTTATTGCTTTGCCTTACACTGCTGCAATCAGCCAACCTATTGATGAGAGGATCACGTTGTGTATCACCGTGCCTCATACGAATAATGATATTCAGCTAAAATGGCAGACATCAGAAATACCTGCCTTGGCAGAATTACTCAAGGCACTGGCAACATGATCCGTATCAATGAAATTTGGCTCTCTACCCAGCCCATGGATATGCGAGCAGGAATGGATACTGTCATGGCTCAGGTGGTGAGAGCCTTTGGCTACATCAAACCGCATTGCGCCTACCTGTTCTGTAATAAACGTGGTCATCGTATGAAAGTGTTGGTACATGATGGACTGGGCATCTGGCTGTGTGCCCGGCGTTTGGAACAGGGTAAATTTCACTGGGCTCAAGTTCACCAAGGTGAAACCGTGGCCCTCAGCCCGGAACAGTTACAGGCATTAATCCAAGGTTTGCCCTGGCAGAGAATTGGATTGCAGCAAGTGGTGAATATGCTCTAAACCAAGCTCGACCATTCTGCCATCCTCCAAACGTTCTATTTCATTCTCTTCATGACCTCAGGCATACTGCGGTCATGAATACGCTGCCTGACTTAAGCCAACTGACCCATGAACAACTGCTGGAATTCACCAGACAGTTGGCGATGCAGCATCAGTCTCTGGCACAATCTAAACAACAACTGGAACAATCAAATCAGCAATTAGATGCCAGAGTTCAACATCTTGAAGTCACCAATCAGCAATTAGATTCTAAAGTTCAACATCTTTCTATTCTCAATCAAAAATACGAGCATGAACTGGCGCTGTTTAAAAAGCACAAATTCGCCCAAAAGAATGAACACTTAACGGCAAAACAAATCCATCTGTGGGATGAAGCGGTTGAAGAAGATATTGCCGCGGTTGATCTAGAACTGGAACGGCTAAATGCAGATAAAACCAATGCAGCGACACAGAAAGCCAAAACCAATAAACCTAAACGTCGACCACTGCCAGATCATCTACACACCATCCGTATTGAGCATGAACCTGCATCAACCCAATGTGCTTGTGGCTGCCAACTTCGTCGTATCGGCGAAGATGTCAGTGAAAAACTGCATTTCAGACCGGCACAGTTCTATAAGGAACAGCATGAGCGTGGTAAATGGGTCTGTGATCAGTGTGACACTCTGACTCAGCAAGCGATGCCCGCCTATGTGATTGATAAAGGCATTGCTTCACCTGAATTGCTCAGCCATGTGCTGGTATCGAAGTATGCCGATCATTTGCCGCTGTACCGTCAACGTCTGATCTATCAGCGGGCGGGAATCGAACTTTCTAGATCAACTTTATCTGACTGGATAGGTCGCTGCGGTGTAGAACTGGAACCTCTGGCCAATGCCTTAAAAGAGGTGGTACTACAACAGCAGGTGCTGCATGCAGATGAAACACCGGTCACCATCATGCGGATGGGGGAGAATGATAAAAAACCGAAGAAAGGTTATGTCTGGGCCTATGCCACTACACAGTACAATCCAGTTCAGGCGGTGATCTATGACTTTCAGGATAGTCGTTCAGGCCAGCATGCTGCAGAGTTCTTGAAAGGCTGGCAGGGTTATCTAGTCTGTGATGATTACAGTGGTTATAAAGCACGCTTTAAATCAGGCCAGGTCATAGAGGTGGGCTGCATGGCCCATGCACGTCGTAAATTCCATGAACTGCATGTAACTGGGAAAAGTCAGGTCGCTGAACAGGCATTGGTGCTGATTCAGAAACTGTATGCGATAGAAGCAGAACTCAGGAAAAAGACCGATGGTACAGCGGAAGACCGCCGCGAATACCGACAACAGCATAGTCAACCAGTGATGCAACAACTATATGAATGGCTCAACCAACATCATCTGACAGTGCCATCGAGTTCTCCCACCGCCAAGGCCATCAATTACACTCTGAAGCGTTGGCCAGCTTTAAGCCGCTATTTGGATGATGGCAATCTACCGATTTGCAATAATTGGGTAGAGAATCAAATGCGACCTTGGGCCTTAGGGCGCAAGAACTGGCTGTTTGCTGGCTCGCTGCGCAGCGGCCAGCGAGCGGCGAATATCATGACTTTAATCCAGTCAGCAAAGCTGAATGGCTTGGATCCGTATGCCTATTTAAGTGATGTGCTGAAAAGGCTGCCGACGCATAAAGTGACCCAGATTGAAGAATTGCTGCCGCACTGCTGGAAACCTAAATCGAATTAAAAATTGGTATGGGATTCAGCGGACGCTTACAAATGTCCTATAAAAAATGAGCTGATTAATTATCATATTCGGCTCTTGTTATGAGCCGAATAAGTGCTATATTCAACTCATCTGAAATTTTAGATGAGCGATTGAAAATGCAGAAATGGATTTGGCAAGCAGAAAACTGGACAAATTCTACATGGCTAGATTCAGTTATCTTACCTAAAACCAGACAGATACATCAAAAAATAGGGATTATTCTGGGGCAAAGTCAGCATGATTTAGCAAAAGAGCAATTCACCCTAGATACTCTGCTTGCCAATATTGTTGCTTCATCTGCGATTGAAAACGAAACGATCAATGTTTTTTCACTACGATCATCTCTAGCTCAACGCTTAGGTGTCACACTTGAACAGCCTTATACAAGCTCAGATCGATCAGAAGGTTTAGCCAATATCATGCTAGATGCGCTTAACGATGTTAAGCAACCATTGACTGTTAATCGTCTCATGCAGTGGCATCGTTGGCTTTTCAATGACCCAGATTGGACAATGCACCGTTTACGCATTGGTCAACTTAGGGGGGCAGAGCCTATGCAGGTCGTTTCAGGTCGATTGGACTATCCTAAAGTGCATTTTGAAGCACCGCCAAGACAAGGCTTAGAAGAACGCTTAAATGCCTTCATAGATTGGTTTAATCAAAGTCTAAATGATTCATTGCTTGATCCTCTGTTACGTGCAGGTATTACCCATTTATGGTTTGTTACCCTACATCCTTTTGATGATGGTAATGGACGTATTACACGTACACTTACAGACCTTTCTTTAGCTCAAATGGATGAACAGAGCATTCGTTTATATGCTATGTCTACTGCGATATTGAATAAACGTAAAAGTTACTATGAGATATTAGAACAAACTCAAAAAAATGATTCTGATATCACCGATTGGCTAGTTTGGTTTTTAGATACATTGAATGATAGCCTTGAAAAAACCTTAGCGCAGATAAGTCGAACATTGTTTAAAAGTCAGTTTTGGCATAAATATTCAAATTTAGCTTTGAGTGAAGAACAGCGCAAAGTTCTAAATCGTTTATTAGACGGTGGAGAAAATGGCTTTGAACATGGTATTAGCGCTTCACAATATCAAAAGGTTGCTAAAATTAGTAAGGCAACAGCTACTCGCCATTTATCAGACTTACTTGAGAAAAAATGTATCGTCAAATTGGAAGGTGGGGGACGTAATACACGCTATCAGATCAATACTCAGTTATAGAAATTTAAGCCATAAAAAAAACCCGACATCCTGTCGGGCTTTTTCATATCGGGTTGCTCGTCTTACTGATCTCGTGCTGCCCATTCCTTGCGCAATTTTCTTATTCTTGTTTTCTAGAAACATCCAGTTCCCTTATGTATTCATCATAGGATTAATGCGTTGAATTACCAATCCGCAAAAACCTTAAATCTGTGTAAGTTTTAGCTTACAAAGTTGGCTTATTTTATCCCAAGAGTTGTCCGCAGAAATTGGGGATTATTTCTGAACTGTGACCCTTGAGAAATCAGGAAAAAATGCAAAAACGAATGTTTTTTGATCAATTTTATTGGCTAAAAGTTACAGTTTTGCTTAAAAAGAAACCGACTTGTTTCCAAGTCGGTTGAACGAGAACGTTCCAGAGGGTATGAATAACGATAAGATACTGATCTTAAAGTAATATTAAAAACACGTTTCGTATAAGAGATTTATGTTAAATCAGTTGGCTATAAATTTTCAAAAATATCCTTAGTTTAATATTTTAATAAGCAAGTAAAGGGTAAGATAGGATTGAAAATATTAAATTTCTGTAGGAAATTTAAATTAAAAGAAACGGGAGTTAATAGTATGAGTCAAGACCCTAAAAAATGTCCTGTTACCCACCTGACTACTGAAGCTGGTGCCCCTGTGGTCGACAATCAGAACAGTATGACGGCAGGTGCGCGTGGACCTTTACTTGCCCAGGATTTATGGCTGAATGAAAAACTGGCCAACTTTGTCCGTGAAGTGATTCCAGAGCGTCGTATGCATGCCAAAGGTTCAGGTGCTTTCGGTACCTTTACCGTGACCAATGATATTACCCAATATAGCCGCGCTAAAATTTTCTCTGAAGTCGGCAAAAAAACCGAAATGTTTGCGCGTTTCTCAACGGTGGCGGGTGAACGTGGTGCGGCCGATGCAGAACGTGATATTCGCGGTTTTGCCCTGAAATTCTATACTGAAGAAGGCAACTGGGATCTAGTTGGCAACAATACTCCGGTATTTTTCCTACGGGATGCCCGCAAGTTCCCTGACCTGAATAAAGCAGTCAAACGTGACCCGAAAACCAACAAGCGCAGTGCCACCAATAACTGGGATTTCTGGACATTATTGCCTGAAGCCTTGCATCAGGTGACCATTGTCATGTCGGATCGCGGTATTCCTGCTGGCTACCGTCATATGCATGGTTTTGGCAGCCATACCTTCAGTTTTATCAATGCCCAAAATGAACGCTTCTGGGTGAAATTCCATATGCGTACCCAGCAAGGCATCCAGAACCTGACCGATGCTGAAGCAGCAGACTTGATTGCCAAAGACCGTGAAAGCAGCCAGACCGACCTGTTTGATGCCATCGAACGTGGCGACTATCCAAAATGGAAAATGTACGTTCAAGTCATGCCAGAACTGGAAGCCGAAACAGTGCCTTATCATCCATTTGACCTGACCAAAGTCTGGCCGAAGGGCGATTATCCACTGATTGAAGTCGGTGAATTTGAGCTGAACCGCAATCCGGAAAACTATTTCCAGGATGTAGAACAGGCAGCCTTTGCACCTAGTAATCTTGTACCGGGCATCAGCTACTCACCGGACCGTATGTTACAGGCACGTTTAGTGAACTATGCCGACGCAGCGCGTTACCGTGTTGGTGTAAATCATTCACAGGTTCCGGTCAATGCTGCACGCTGCCCTGTAAACTCTAATCGTCGTGATGGTCAGGGCCGCATGGATGGCAACTATGGTTCATTGCCACATTATGAACCGAACAGTTTTAACCAGTGGCAGGAACAACCTCAGTTTAAAGAACCAGCATTAAAGATTACCGGTGATGCTGATTTCTGGGACTTCCGTGAAGATGACAATGATTACTTCAGCCAGCCACGTGCCCTGTTCAATTTGATGAATGATGAGCAGAAACAGGCCCTGTTTAATAACACGGCCGCAGCGATGGGTGATGCGCTAGATTTCATCAAATACCGTCATATCCGCAACTGTTATGCTTGCGATCCAGCTTATGGGCAAGGCGTTGCTAAGGCCTTAGGTATGACTGTAGCAGATGCTCAAGCGGCACGTGAAACAGATCCTGCTAAAGGTTTGCAAAGTTTTCTTTAATGTGGAAATTTGATTTAGATAGTTAATAAAAAAGCCCGACAGGAT
>NZ_BKFU01000101.1:0-6136 GCF_008980265.1 Acinetobacter sp. TUM15064
ACGGATGAATATATCTCAGAAATCACTCAACGTTTGAATCATCGCCCAAGAAAAAGACTCAGCTTTAAAAGTCCGAGTCAGGTATTATGGCAACAACATGGTGTTGCACTTCAAATGCTAATCTAAGTATCTAAAAATAATTAATATCAACCACATAAAACTCAAAACCACACTTTAACAATTTATCGCCGAAATGCCTTTGACTTTGAGTTGTTTAATATTTTTGTAATATTTCTTTAATATTAATGACTTATTTGTAATCAATAATGAGCGCCAAGAGACAGAAGTCTGATGGATAAAAAGACGACTGAATAACCTTTTATAGACGAATCAACAAAAAGTCTTTCTTGGAGCTACACATGAAAAAAACACTTTGCGCATTAGCAGTTGGGGCAACATTACTTACACCAGCTTTAACAATGGCTGCTGACGTAAAAATTTATGGCCGTGCGCATGTTTCTTTAGACTATCTTGATGATGGTGCTGACTACAACGAAGTTGGTATTTCTTCAAACTCTTCACGTCTAGGTTTCAAAGCTGAGCAAGAACTTGAAAACGGCATGACTGTATTCGGTCAAATTGAACAAGAAATTAACTTTGCGAGCGGTTCAGCAAATAGTGATCTTGAATTTGCAACACGTGATACTTTCGTTGGCTTAAAAGGTAACTTCGGTCAAGCACGTGTAGGTCGATTTGACAGCCCATTCAAAGCAGCACGTGGTCCAGTTAACTTCTTCGGCGACATGGTTGGTGATGTACGAAACGTAACACGTGTAGGCAACTTGAAGTTTGATGAGCGTAATGCAAATACCATCGAATATAAGTCACCTAAATTTGGCAATGGTTTTAATGTATTAGGTGCTCTTTCACTTCACGAAGCGAATAGCCCAGATGCTACAAAAAATGGCTCTAAAGACAAAGATAAAGCATACGACTTAGCTTTAACTTATAAAGAAGGCAACGTAGACTTCGCTGCTGCATACGAACACTATGAAGAAGAAGCAACAAGTGGCGAACGTGATGGTTTCCGTATTGCTGGCGCATATAAAATCACACCTGATTTTAACTTAGGTGGTATGTACCAATTTCTTCAACATGACAACTCTGATGCAAACCCTGACACGCAAGTATTCGGTGTAGCTGGTGAATATAAATTTGCACCAAAAACTTTAGTCCGTGGCGAAGTATTCTACCGTGATGTTGATGCTGATGATGCAAACTCAACATTACTCGCTGTTGGCCTTGAGCACCGTCTAGACAAAGCAGTACGCGTCTACGGCAACTTAGCAACTGTAATCAATGATGACAAGTCGAACTTAACACCATGGAAAGAAGGTCGCACAAACAGCGTAAGTGGTGTCGCAGGTGAAAATAGCCTTGGACTTTCTCTCGGTATGCGTTACGACTTCTAAGTTAAGCAGTCCAAAAAATTAAAAAAAACACGCTTCGGCGTGTTTTTTATCTGACAAGTTTGAATCTAGAAAAGGTTATTGCTGCATTAGAATTCATACTGATCAATCTAGAAATGACCTCATTTTCTTAGTTTTTGACTATTCACAACAGTAAGTAGAGTCTTACTATTTTAAATCAAATCTTCTAGACTCATTTTATTCCTTACGCAGTTTTTCTTATTTGCTAAATGCAATAAAGCAGGCTTGTCATTCGCATACCCTAGTTTACTGTGTCAGCGACTACAAAATTCATTAAGGGAATTAACATCGCCTTTAGACAAACAGTTGTGAATCATGTTTTTAAGTACCAGACACCTTGATGAATTTAAAAATCAAAAATACCAGTCAACTTCTTAGCTGACTGGTATTCAATACAGAGTTATTGTTCATGTAAAGCTTAACGTTTCAAGAAACCTGAAACCAAATTTAAAACTTGCTGAATATCTGCATTGGCCTCTTGTGGATTAGTTTGTCCTGCCTGAGGGGTTAAAGAATCAATGATCTGCGGTAAAACTTGTGAAATAGCACTATATACATCTTGTTTAGGCGCATTGACTTGTTGTGCAACCTGTTCTACATCAGCATCATCAAACAGGTTCTGTACCTGTTCTGGATTTACGCTGGCATTTTCTCCTGAGCCAGTCGATACCCAATCATCCACTTGACTGCTTAAGCCTTGCCCTTTGAGCTTATCCAAAGCCGCTTGTAAACCACCTTGCTGTTGAATCCACCCCAAAATCAAAGGCAATACAGCGATCAATAAACTTTTTCCACCACCTGAAAACCCAGAGTTCTGAGCATTTGACGTTTGTTGTGACTGCGCACCAGTTAAACCACCCAACACCGAACCTAAAATATCACCCAAACCACCCTGTGATGATTGCCCTGATGTATTTGTTCCAAGTTGTCCCAATACAGAGCCCAAAATTCCACCCAAACCGCCTTGTTGGTTTGACTGTTGCTGCCCTCCCATAGCCTGCTTAGCCAAGATTTCTATAATATTATTAAGGTTCGTCATCGTTTTATCCTTTGTAAGTTTTAAAACAGCATACGATGTTTAAATGGAGCCTACACGGATAAATTGTTAATTTTTGCTATGACTCAAGTCATATACGTCCTACTACCAACGAAATTTGTTCCAGTTTTCAGGGTTCGCCCAAAATTTTGAATTAAACCAATCTGGCACATGCTTATAAGTTAAAATATTAAACTGCCATAACGCAAAGTCTTGTTCGTGAGTTGTTTTATCTATGAGTTGAGTAAAGCCCAAAGCACGTAACAGTTGCTCATCTTGTAACTGACTGACCACCACAATCCGCTTTGCCATCAAATCTCTTAAACGCACCAATACTTGTGATTTTTGTTGCTCATTCACATTTTGCATTTCAATTGTATCCAAAAGCACGAAACCCAAGTCATAGCGCTGTGTAAAAGGCAGACTTAAAAAATCAGATACGCTAAAATATTGCCATTGAATAGATTGATGATGATCTGGGCTAAGATTTTGCCCAATGCATAATGCAGTTGAAATAGGCTGTTCTTGAGATAAATCGTCTAGCATAGAAGTAATGACGTTCAGTTCAGCCATAACCGCATCCTTAATATTAAGTGAGTAATTCTGTATGGAACTTCAAGGCATTTGCCATAAAATGCATGCAGGTCTTAAGGACCTTAGTGTAACTGATCAACATACACACAAGGCAAATGTTGAATATAAATTTATTTTAGATCGTTCAGAAGTTGACCTTCCTTTTAACTTAGGTCAAGAAATCGAAATCGAATGGACTGGTAAAATCTTCTGTGTCTCGTGCGGTGCTAAAACGTCTAAATCTTTTTCACAAGGTCATTGCTTCAAGTGTTTCAAAACTAAGGCCTCTTGTGACATGTGTATCATGAAGCCAGAAACCTGCCATTATCATTTAGGGACTTGTCGCGAAGATAGCTTTGCCCATGAAGTATGTTTTCAACCACATATCGTCTATTTGGCGAACTCAAGCGCACTAAAAGTTGGTATTACCCGGATTAGCCAAATGCCAACCCGTTGGCTTGATCAAGGAGCCACTCAAGCACTACCCATTATGAAAGTAGGCTCACGTCGCCTTTCAGGTCAGCTCGAAATCATGTTTGGAACGCAGGTTGCAGACAAAACCGATTGGCGTAAATTACTCAAGGGTGAAGCTGACCCATTAAACTTGATTGAAGTCCGTGAACAATTGCTCGAAGAGTTTTCACCTAAAATCCAAACCATTCGAGATGAATTTAGTCAGAATCTTGAGTTCAATGAAACGGTCGAAATTTTGGAAACCGAATTACCACGTGAATTTGTTTATCCAGTTGAGCAATATCCAGAGAAAATCAAATCTCACAACCTAGATAAAACTCCAGTCATTCGTGGCAAATTGCAAGGCATCAAAGGTCAGTACCTAATTTTGGATACTGGCGTAATTAACATACGTAAATATTCAGGCTATGAGCTCAAAATCCGTGCTTAAGCGTACTTCTCCCTAAGGCGAATTACTTCCCTTTAGATATAAAAAAACCTGCACGAATGCAGGTTTTTTTATTCGATATGATTATTTAATCTTTGCATGTGCTTTTAAGTATTGCACATAATCTTCTGACTCTTGCTGACCGCGAAGCTGTTGATATAGCTTAGAAAGCTCTGCCAACTGTTCATCCGTCAACGCATTAGACGTCGTCTTGTTTACATTTGATACTGCGACTACGACCATTTCAGTCGGCAATAATGCTGTTGTTACAGACCATTGCCCAGCTTTTGGCGTCGCCTGGCTAAATGCCGCACGCTCAACTACACGAGGAAGACCTTGCGAACGAATAAACACTTGCGGCGCAGTAAACGTTAAACCACTCTTCGCAACAACTGATGCCGCTGGTTGAGTTTTAAAGTCTTTTAAACTTTGCGCAATCTTCGCTTTCGCCGCTTCATACGCTTTTTGTTGAACTAATTTTGCTTTCACGCGTGGAGTTGCTTCTTGAAGCGTTTGCACACCTGCCGCATGGTAATCACGTACTTTGACCCAGACAACATCACCATTTGTAAGTTGAATACTACTGGTCGCGTTACGGTCACCGTTTTTAACGTCATCGTTAAACAGTTTCACTTTTACTGCTGCATTGCTTAATACAGGATGCTGTGTAGAAAGCGTCATACCTTTGACAGTTTGAACTTGTACGCCTTTCACTTCTTGTGAAACCACATCCAAAGCATCAGAATCTACAACTTGCTCATTTAAACTATTTACAGTGTCTGAAAACGCATTGGCTGTTTTACTTTTTTGAACTTCAGCAGTAAGTCGTGCTTTTTCAGTTTCAAAAGATGGCAACTTCACAGCAGGTGTGTCAGTTTCAATGACATGATAACCAAATTCAGTTTTAACAGGTGCAGACACTTGACCGGATTTAAGTGATGTTACAGCTTGATCAAAAGCATCACCAAATGTACCTTTGTTATAGACTGCCAGTACGCCACCATTAGACTTAGATGCTGTATCTTCAGAGTATTGAGCCGCTGCGGCTGCAAAGCTTGTGCCTGCTTTAATTTTTGCAACAACTTCTTCTGCACGCTTCTTCGCTTCAGCATCTGTACGCGTATCTACAGTAATTAAGATATGTTTCACCAAAGGTGCAACATTTTGCTTCTGTGCTTCAACAAACTGAGTATAAGCTTGTTGTAACTCAGTATCAGTGACTGGTGATGTCGTAGCAGGAACATTTGCAGGTGTTAACAACACATAGTCTACATCTACACTTGCTACTTGTTTAAATGCTGATGGATGTTGCTTGTAGTAGTTAGCAATTTCTTGAGCTGAAACACTGATGTTCTTTTTGTATTCATCAAGATTTACATTGGCAAACTGTACGGTACGCTGTTCTGTTTGCAAATTCGCAATCTGCTGAATATCTAATTTACTCACCAAAGCATAATCAGCAAAAGTAGAACGCATCATTTTTAATGCATGATCTTGGCGCAGATTTGCAACCAAAGCATCACTACTCATTCCAACAGATTGTAAATAGCTAGAATACCGTGTTTCAGAAAATTTTCCATTTTCTTGAAAACTTGGTTGCTGAGCGATCATCTGTTCAATTTGAGTATCACTAAGTGAAATGCCTAGCTTTTCCGCCTGTTGCAACAACAAGGTATTAGAGATCAGTTGATCCATTGCTTTATCTTTGATAAAGCTTTGATTCAATAAAGTTTCATCACCATTGGCATAAGCCAAGAACTGTTCTTTAAAAGACGCTGTTAGTGTTTCTAGTTCCTTTTCAGAAATATCTTGACCATTGACTGATTTTACAGCGTCTTTTGATCCGCTACTAAAATATCCTTCAATACCTACAAGTGCTAAAGGGGTCAAAAACAAAATGAGTAAGGCTTTGCCCAACCAACCCTTAATAACTTTACGAAAAGATTCCATAAGTATTCCAATATTTTATTTGCACGAGATTTTAACTGAAAAGTAGCAATGAATGAATGTGTTATCGTCACATTTTCTAATGTTTAATAAAAAACGCGCCGAAATGGCGCGTTTAGGATTTATTTAAAAGATTAAGCAACAGAGTCTTTTAAACCTTTTCCTGCTTTAAAGCTTGGTACTTTGCTTGCTTTAATTTCTAAAGTAGCACCAGTTTGTGGGTTACGGCCAGTACGTGCAGCACGTTCT
>NZ_BKFU01000102.1:0-5942 GCF_008980265.1 Acinetobacter sp. TUM15064
AAAACTGGATAATTATCCACCTGATATGACACGAAAAAGTCGTGAAATTAAATTAAGTTTTATCAATTCAGCATTTGGTAATGTAACTCTTTGTATAGTTTTTATATTGTTATTACATACAATTAAGCAAGAAAACCTGTGGATTTGAAAATAATTTCAGAAGTATTTGAATCAACAGAATCCAGTTAAAGTACAACTTCTTTCAAATCAGCTACGTATCAAATAACTTGAGCGTGAGAATAAAGAACTGCAACGGGCCAATGAACGCGATATTATCGTTTTCTCAATTACTTACGCAAAAGACCGTGATGGCCGCTTATCTATGAGTTTTGGTGCACTTAACCGTCAAGGTGGTCAGCGCCGTCTAAATGTAGCAATTACTCGCGCTCGTCAAGGATTACATGTTTTCTCGACCTTAAGTCCAGAAGAAATTAATTTGGCACGCACCAATAGTGAGGGTGTAAGGGATTTAAAAGACTTATTAGTTTTTGCTCGTAGTGGTCAGTTGCATTTAAATTATGTTGATCAAAACAAACAGCAGACTAAAAAAAGAATTTGTACAGTACTTACAGAATAAGCTTCAAGAAAAAGGTTGGAGCGTGGACCCCGGAATAGGTCAGGGCGATAGCTGTGTAGATCTAGCTATTAAAGATGACTTGCATACAGATAGCTATATTGTAGGTATTCTAGTCGATGGTGAAAATTATGCAAAAGCAGCTACAGCAAGAGACCGTGATCAGCTCAGACCAACAGTATTAAATGGGTTAGGCTGGCAGGTATTATCAGTGTGGACAGTTGATTGGTGGCTAGATCCAGAGCAGAACTTAACTAAATTGGTAAAAGCATTGGAAGAGATCAAAATAAATCAACAGGTTGCTTAAATTGTCTGAAACCTTTGTGATGAAAAGCATGATTTAAATCAAGTCATTGACGGGGAAAAGTCAGATCAATGAACAGGCATTTTTAAGGTCATCAGATTAAGTGAATTCTGATAATGAATAAAGCGCCGTTTGGCGCTTTATTCATCCTAGCCCCTCAATATTGCAAAATGCGATAATTGGTTTATACTTGATTTATAGCAAAATGCGATAAAATGTTATGCATGTGATCACCCACGCTCGAATTATAACAGCAATGCACAAGTGGCCACAGGCTGAAACGGCATTAGATGGTTGGTATCGAACCATAAAGGCAAACGATCCGAAAGATTTTGCTGAGATGAAGCAGCTCTTTCCAGCGGTCGATAAAGTTGGAAAGTTCCATGTGTTCGATATTGGCGGGAACAAGATCCGACTTATTGCAGTCGTGATGTATCAGGCGAAACGTGTGTATATCCGTCATGTCTTGTCCCATAAAGAATATGACAAAGGTCATTGGAAGGAAGGTTAGTATGAACGCGATGATTAAACAGGCCGTAGACCACTGGCACTACGTTGCACCATTGCTCAGCAAGCCAGAAAATGAAGACGACTTTCATACACTTGTTGAAGCTTTAGATGAACTTTTAGATACCGTTGGTGATGATGAGTCTCATCCTTTAATGGGGCTTATTCTTCAGCTTGGTGATTTGGTTTCTGATTATGAAAATGAGCATCTTCCTATGCCTAAAGGGGATGGTCGCGCTGCTTTGGCTTTTTTGATGGAGCAACATGGTTTAGGTCAGTCTGACTTAGCAGAGGTTGCAACCCAATCTGTGATTTCTGAAATTTTAAGTGGTAAACGCCAACTGAATATTCGTCATATTAAGGCATTGTCTGAGCGGTTTAATGTATCGGCAGATACGTTTTTCTAAAAGATAGGGCGCCGTGAGGCGCTCTATTAGTAATCAATTTGAATTTCTTGTTAGTCTTGATATTTCAATTTACAAAGTCTATGTGCCTATAATCGCTTTATTCCTTCGTTAAGAATCACAAAAACGGTAATAAATAAAAAACCACTATATAAAATTATCATTGAAATACTGCCCATTGTAGCTTTACGCAGTAAAGTTTTTTGCTTTTCTGCACTTAATAAAGTGAACCGTACTGAGTTTGTCGGAGACAAACTTTCTTGACAAATATGGCAACATTCTAACGCCACTTTATAGTGTTGCGTATAATTACACAATGAATAGCAAAGACATTATTAATTCTCTAGAGCAGGAAGGCTGGTATAAAGTGGGAGATAAAGGCGGAGCATGAGAAATAAAAGCATCCTGTAAAATCTGGTCATGTTGTAGTTCCTCACCCGAGGAAAGACATGCCGATTGGCACTTTACGCAATATTTATAAACAGGCTGGTTGGGAGTGGAGGTAAATATGTTATATCCAGTATATGTTCATAAAGATGAAGATACTGCATACGGCTTAACTTTTCCTGACTTTGAAGGGTGTTTTAGTGCAGCAGATGAAATGCAAGATATTCAACGCATGGCGCAAGAGGCTGTAGAGCTTCATTTTGATGGTGAGGATTTGAAATTACCAAAACCATCAAGCCCTGAACAATGGTTGGGTGATGAGCGATTTCAAGATGGGTTCTGGTTGTTGATTGATATTGGTACAAGCAAAATCAGTCCGTATCAATGTCAGTATGTCAGAGTCTTTGGTCAAACATATTGATGCTGTTGCAAAAAGACAGCATTAAAGTCGATCTGCCTTTTTGGCAAAAAGTGCAGAATTAGCACTACACGATTAAGATCTTAAGAGAGCAACCACCCGTCTACATGGCGGGTTTTTTGGCTTAATTTATGAAAAATACCGATCTTCTTAGCGCTGATAAGGGATATGGCTCGAAAGCTTTGAGAGAGCAGATAGAAAGAAAATCCACAAAATGTTAAAAATCATGCTAGAAGATGAACTCTGGTTAAAATAGCCTAAGCAAACTGAAAAGGGGGAATTGTTTAGAAATCTCTCTGGTTATAAGTAAACTGTCTTTATGAAAAGCATCATGCTGACTTTGATTCATAATAAGGGGAATTTAAAAGCTTTAGCATCACAGTTTGATCACTGGATTTACGAAAATGGTGTAAAGATTAGCGTTTTGGTAAATCAATGAGCTAAAGTGTTGTAGTCCAAACCCGATCTGACAGTTACCCATTTTTTAGTGGGTCTGTTAGGTTAAATTTGAGCTAAATTTTTCTCAGCCCAAATTCATTTCCAATCAAGTAATGTTTCAAGTGGTGTGTGATCACTGCACAACTTAATTTACTGTTCCCAACACAGGTATCAACTTAGGTCCAGCCATCCTTGCTTTGCTAATAATTTTAACCAACTCATCATAAGTCAGCTCAAACTTATCTTCGCTATCAAAAACATAAACCATATTTTTGCCTTCATGTTCAGGTGGAGTAGGCGGTACAAATCGTTTCGGGATTAGGAGTTGAGTAATTTGTTCGTCAGTTAATTTAAATAAGTGCATGTTTTATCCTACTCTTGGTAAGTCAGACCATTTTGTTAAATATGATGGTGATCTAAGGTTTTGATTCATGTGCCATGAGGCTTCTTGATTGTTAGCAATGCCCAATGTGACGAGATTCTTCCCAAACCTTTCACTGATGGCTTCGATTGCATCTGAAAGTTTTTCGCGTTCATGCCTATGTGAATAGTCCGTGAATAGATCGGGTACAAATTTGGATTTATCTGTAATTTCGAGCAGCACGATTCCCGCCTTTTTATACTTAAAACCCTTCTTAAATATCTTATCGATACCCTTCATTGCTGCCTTGGTGATGAGTAATAAGTCGTCTGTATGCTCATGCATCTGAACCACGATATATGGCGAGTAGCGCTCGGACTTATCAAAGCGACTGGTTTGGATATAGACCCCAATCATTTTGCAGATTGAGCCATCTTCCCGCATTCGCTTTACGGCTCGAGCAACATAAAGCCGGACAGATGCTTTGATGTCATCCATTTCATAGACTGGGTTCCCATATGAACGACTGCTGATGATTTGCTTCTTCGCTACCGCATCATCACTCAGGTCAATACAAGAAAGGCCTTGTAGCTCAAGCACCGTCTTTTCCATCACGATACTGAACTGCTTTTTGATTTCTTTAGGATTGGCATTGATCAGATCTAGAACAGATTGAATACCCATGGCATTGAGCTTCTTGCAGTTCTGCCTGCCAACGCCCCAAACTTCGGATACATTCACTTGTGCGAGTAGCATCTCTGTAGAGCACGGGTCCATATGGGCCAGATTACAGACCCCATTGAAGAACTTGTTCTTTTTGGCGAGATGATTGGCAATCTTGGCTTCAGTTTTTGAGCGGCCGATTCCAATGCAGCAGGGTAGTCCTAACCAACGCCAAGCTTTAACTCTCATATCTTGCGCATAATCGGTCAGGTCAAATAGATGCTCATAAGCTGTGAGCTTTAGGAAACATTCATCAATGGAATAGACCTCTTGGTCTCCTGATGCAACATAGTCCCCAAGCAGCTCCATAAAGCGCTTGGACATTTCGCCATATAAGGAGAAATTACTTGATAGCACCTGAATGTCATGTTGCTTGATCAGGTCCTGAATTTGGAATACAGGAACACCCATCTTGATGCCGAGATCTTTCGCTTCCTGACTTCTGGCCACGGCACAGCCGTCATTGTTACTGAGCACAATAGTAGGGCGATCATTCAAGGCAGGATTAAACACACGTTCACACGAGACGTAGCAATTATTCACGTCAACTAACGCAAATATCTCATTTTCACTTTTCATTTTTATTCTTCTTTTTATGAACGGTGATGAATACGTTTTAAATTAAAAGTCACTACACCCCAAATAGATATTGTCTGACTGTCGTTGGGAATGATGTGATTGTATCTAGGATTCTCAGCTTTTAACCAAAGGTCTGGAAGAGGGTAGTCTTCATCTCCGAAAATCTCTTTGATTTCAGACTTAGACATCTTGCTTGTAATCATTAACCGCTTAATTGTCGAAGCACTATTATCAATTAATGCAATTACGATATCGTAGTGCTTTGCTTCTATACTGCGATCAACAATGATCGGATCATTAATCTCAAAACCTGCATCAAGCATCGATTCACTGTCTACGTAAGCGATAAATGTAGAAATAGGGTTATGAATAAGGAATTCATTCAGATCGAGTGCTTTATCTTGTTCATCCTTGATACTAAATGCAGGACCAGCAGGAATGCGCTCTAAAGAGACTGGAATTGAGACTTTGGATTTGGGTAGTACTGCGGTTAACCCTAATTTCTCAACAAGTTCATTTTGAACAGCGATTTGCTCTAGAACTGTATTGATGGTAGGGCTTGGCTTACCCTCTGGACCCATGAGCTCTTGCAAAGATGACCATGCGTCATCAGAGAAGTAGATAGGCAACTTCTTAGACATGTGATACTCCTACGCTACGGTGGCGTGTTTGGAAGTAGAATTTGTCTAAATATGATATTACTAACAGGGATTAAAATTCAAATTTAAAAAGTTGTGGATAAACAAGGAGAAGTCAAAATAAGTCGTTTTGTTTCTGCTCATCGCGTGGAAAAGTGAACCGTACCGGGTTTGTCGGAGACTAACTTTCTTGAGAGAATGTTCCGATGAAAAAACCTAAATATACCCCTGAAATCAGAGATAGAGCGGTTCAATTATTGATTGAATCCGAAAAAGATTATCCATCGAATTGGGCTGCAATCACAGCTATTGCACCCAAGATTGGTTGTACTCCTGAAACATTACGTGTTTGGCATCAAAAATATCTGGATAAACAAAATCCAGTTAAAGTACAGCAGCTTTCAGATCAAGAACGTATTAAACAACTCGAACGTGAAAATAAAGAACTGCAACGTGCTAACGAAATTCTACGTAAAGCAGCTGCTTTTTTCGCCCAGGCGGAGCTCGACCGCCCACACAAATAATGGTGGATTTCATCCATAACAATAAAGACTTATATGGTGTTGATGCGATTTGTAGGATTTTACCGATCGCAGCTTCAACCTATTA
>NZ_BKFU01000103.1:0-5853 GCF_008980265.1 Acinetobacter sp. TUM15064
AAACTCTTGTGTTCTCAAAAAAATTATTATTATTTAATTTTTTTCAAATAATAAAATTACTTAGGTTTGTTTTATCTTGCAAAAACTTGATAAACCGTGTATTCGATTTATCAAGTCATTTTAATACCTTTAGAATACTTTATAAAATAGGTAAAATTGAAGGAACCATATCCTGAATTGTCTTTCCATTACAGGTTTCACCTAATGCTGACATTTTCCACGCACCATTGTGACGATAAACTTTAGCAATAATTAAAGCCGTATAATTACCTTTTGCTGAAAGATTATATTTTGCAATTTCAACATTCGTTGTAGCATCTACAACACGACAAAAAGCATTTTCAACTTTTTCAAAAGTTTGACCACGGAAACTACTGATTGTAAATACAATTGATTTTACTTGGCTAGGAACTTTAGTTAGATCTACATGGATTGCTTCATCATCGCCATCGCCATCACCGGTACGATTATCACCAGAATGTTTGATACTGCCATCACGACTCTGTAATTGACCGAACCAAATGCTATCTAAAGCTTTGTTATTCTGATCAAACATGATTGCAGAGGCATCAAGATCGATCGAATCACCACCACCACCGAACATGCCAAGTAGACCGCCTTTTTTTGCGACATCCCAACCTGCTCCAAGAAATATTTTAGTTAAAGATGAACCATCACCTTTCTCTAAAGAAATTTTTTGACCTTTAACTAAACTAATGCCCATTTAAATCTCCCTCAGTTTGAATTTGAATTGCCACGACCTAAAGCCGTGGCTAACCACTGTAAATAACTCGCACGATTACGCGAACATACAATCACTTTACCATGTCCACGGAACTTAATTACTAAACCTTCCCCACTCGTAAAGCTATTAACAATATTGCCAACAAAGCCACCACCACCTGAACTTGGAATGCCAATATTATAATTTAAGGATGCATCCCATGCCGTAACATGACCATTGTCGATAGTTACTTCACCTTGTTCTGGTGTAATATCTAGCTCGAGTAAAGTTCCACTGCCAGAAATGCAAACTTTACCCTGCCCACTGGTTTCCATAACCACAAAACCTCCCGTGCCCCCAAACAATGCGCCGCCAATATTACTTTGGACTTTTGCTTTAATAATGGTATGTTCAGTTGCTGCAACAAAAGAGCCATCAGATAAAATATACTGTCGTTGACCTACCTCAAGAATCTGCATATCACCATCCAAATTTGGTGATAATAGACACTCTCCTGCACCCTTGACTGCTTTAATTTGCTGTTGAAACAAGGATTCCCCAGAAGTGAATTTACGCATAAAAGCTTGGAAAATTCCGCCACGTAATTTACCGCCGACTTCAAGATTTTGTTCAACCATGACCATGGCATCAGATTCACAATAAATTGCTTCACCTTGCTTCATACTGACATGTAAAAAAGGTTCTGGGCTACCAACAAGATTAAACTCTGCCATTACATTTACCTACCTACTCACGATATTTTTATTTTTTGCTTCTGTTAACCATATCGGAAATTCTTGAAGTAAAAAATCGTACAGCATTGATTCAGAAATACTTTCAATATTGTCTATTTTAAAAAAATTACAATTGTCCACCACTCTCCCTTCCATGGTATCTAATTTTTCTAATACACCATAATTTCTCCCCCCAATCCCTACAAATTGCCAAAATATAGGTTGTGATGAGGCCTCTTGTAAAATCTTTTTAATTTTTCTAGCTTCAGAAACGCCACCATCAGAAATAAAAACAATATATACAGGCAAGTCTGATGGGCTTTCTTTGTTAAAATAACGTAATACTTCTTCAAGAACGGCAGGCTCATTATTATAGCCAGCCCCCGCATTCCATTTTTTATAGCCTCCCTGTTCTGAAGCTATATAACTATTTAAATTGTCAAGACTCACATCATTTAAACGAAGTGCTTTTTCTGCAAATGCCCAACACTCAAAACTACCGTCATCATCAAAATTTAAAGCCAAAGGCATAATTCGATTTAGAACTTGTTGTACCTCACCCGATTTATATTGTTGGCTCATTGAGCCAGAATAATCTAGAACCAAAGCAACACGCGCTTTAATATCCAATAGATTATTTTTTTCTAAACTAATCAATGATTTTTTAGTAATATCAACTAAATAGGGAGCAATTTTTTCAACTTTATCTAAAATAACTTTTTTCTTTAAATCAAGTTTAGAAGCTGTATTCGTAGGAGAGGATATATTTTCAGTAACCTCACCTCCAAAATGCCTAACTAACGCTTTTAATCCACCATTAAAACCTTGTCCTATAGCAGCAATTCGCCACAGATCATTTTTAAAGTAAATTTCAATCAACATGACTGCTTTTTCTTGGCTAAAATCTGATGCATTTAATTGATATATTGCTAATACTTCGCCTTGCTGATTCACAAGATCAATTTGGCCACTTTGAATATTTTGCATAGTTGCCTGGTCATTAGCTACTGTTGCACAAATCACAAATCGGGGGGTCTGTGACACGTCTATTTTATTTAAATCAAAAGTAAACAGATTCAAGTTTCCTTGCTGACTATATTGCACTTCACATTTTGGTGTCTTAAGTTGATTATAAAATGTCATATAATCATCATTGAAAAGTTTATCTTTTTGCCCCACACCAAAACTTGATATATCAACATCAAATGATGCTTTAAATTGAACTCGTAACGTAAATTTCTTATCATTTTGAATAAGTTGATTGAGCGCTATTTTTTGTCCAGAAACTAACTGCATTCTTATTCTCTATTGTAGTACTTGAAAATAATTCAATATAAAAATAATTTCATACCAATCACTTTCAAGTACTAAAAGATCACTCTTTTAGTACTTGATGTGTCGCTTAAACCGCAACACCGTAACTTGCTGCTAAAGCACCTAAACCACCACTAAAGCCTTGACCTACTGCTTTGAATTTCCACTCACCACTGTGACGATATAATTCACCAAAAATCATTGCAACTTCAGTGCTACCATCTTCAGATAGGTCAAAACGAGCTAACTCTTCTGCATTAGCATCTTGGTTAATCACACGTATATATGCTTTATCAACCATACCGAAGTTTTGACTATTTTGCTGACCTTCATGAATAGTTACCGCAAATACAATTTTTGCCACTTCTTGAGGAACTTTAGATAGGTCTACTGAAATAGTTTCATCATCGCCATCGCCATCGCCAGTACGGTTATCGCCATTATGAGTCACTGAACCACATGGTGAAACTTTCTGATTAAAGAAAATAAATTCGCCATCTAAACGAACTTTACCATCTTCACCCGTTAAGAATGCAACAGCATCTAAATCGAATGCTTTACCATCCGTTGCGCGTGGATTCCAACCTAAACCCAAGTCGACTTTACTCATAGTCGGTGCAGTTTTAGAAAGGTTAATATTTCCACCTTTTGATAAATTAATAGCCATTTCTTTGTTTCCTTATCAGATTTACTTTATGAAGATTGCTGCTTTTTACTATATGAAATTGAAGAGATAATAGCCCAAACAATGAAGGCAACACCCACCAATCCTGTAATAACCTCTGGAATATGTAATCCTGTGCCGCTGGCCAACATGATGAACGCAAGTGCACCAATTGCATAGTGTGCACCATGTTCTAAATATACATAGGCATCTAGCGTACCTTTTTCAACAAGATAAATTGTCATTGAACGGACAAACATCGCACCAATTGCAAGGCCAAGCATAATAACTACCACATCACTGGTAATTGCAAAAGCACCGATTACACCATCGAAACTAAAAGATGCATCTAATACTTCTAGATATAAGAAGCCACCGATACCACCTTTGACAATAGTGCCTGTTGCTGATGCACCATTTGATTTTTCAGACTCATCATCATTGCTACTGCCTTCTAATAGATGACCAATTACTTTCACACCCACATACACGACAATGCCCCAAATTCCTGCCATCACAACGACTAAACGTGATGTATCTGGGATATAGCTTGCTAGAATAAGTAGAACAACTAATGAAATAAAGACTGAAATAGCCTGAATATTTCCTAAATCTGCTAGTCTTGATTCAAGCCAATGAAACCAATGTTCATCTTTTTCATCATCAAACAAGAAATTCAAAAATACTAATAATAAGAACATGCCGCCAAATGCTGCAATTTCAGCATGATGAGCCATAAGCTTTTCTGAATAAGACTTAGGATCATTTAACGCTAATTGAGCAACCTCAATCATACTCATGTCCGCAGTCACACCAACAATGAGTAAAGGGAATATCAATCGCATACCAAACACGGCAACGATAATCCCGACGGTTAAAAACAGTGTGCGCCAAAATTGATTCCAATGTTTCAATACAGAAGCATTAACAACCGCATTATCAAAAGATAATGAAACCTCCATCACAGCTAGGATAGAGGTAATAGCCAAGACTTTAAACATGGCCATCAAGCCAGCTTCAGGACCATGTGTGAAACCCCAATATGCTGAAATAGCCAAGCATATAATGGTAAAAATTATCGAAAAACGGAAATGTTTCATTTTTTACCTAATAACAAAGTTTAAATACTAATACCATATTGACCACACATAGCACGTAGACCGCCATTATAGCCTTGACCTACCGCTCTAAATTTCCATTCACCATTATGACGATATAATTCACCAAAAATCATTGCTGTTTCAGTCGAATAATCTTCATTTAAGTCAAAACGGACAATTTCGACATTAGTTTGATCATTGACCACACGAATAAAAGCATTTTGCACTTGACCAAAATTTTGACCACGGCTTTCAGCATCATGAATAGTCACAGTAATGGCAATTTTTTGCACATCAGCGGGAACTTTCGCCAAATTAATTTTAACCGCTTCATCATCACCATCACCCTCACCGGTACGATTGTCGCCGGTATGTTCTACAGAACCTTCTGGTGAACGGGTTTGGTTATAAAAAATAAAATCAGTTTCGCCACGAACTTTATCATTTGCAGCCAATAAAAATGCAGAAGCATCCAAGTCAAAATCTGCACCATCAGTTGCTCGCGCATCCCAACCTAAACCAATCAAAACTTGGTTAAGCGATGGATCTGTTTTACTTAAAGATAGATTTCCAACTTTGTTTAATGAAATAGCCATAATTTTCTCTCTTCTTTATTACATGTAAATTAAATTGATACTGTTAATCTTTTGAGCCTTGGGTCCAGCGAAAACCAAAGCGATAAAACTTATCTAAAAATTGTTGGTCTTTGAAATAACGAACTTCTCGGTTAGCTTGAATAGCACCGTTAACATTTTTTAATTCTATAATTGCACAGGTAGTTAATTGATTACCTTCTGTTAAGCGCACCTCAATTTCCGGTTGATCGGGAATACGAATTGTTACCACGCCATCGGTGGCAGCCCATTGTGCCGCACCTTCATAAATATAAGTGTAAATTACAATGCGCTCAATTCGATCCCATTGAGTGCCGTTAATATGTAAGTTTTCTCCATTTATCGATGCTCCTGTGCGGTCATCGGCTTCTAATTTCATATAGGGAGCGCGATCAAAATTGCCAAATCGGTTTCCAAGCGGCTGTACTAAATCAATGCTGCCATCTTTAAGCTGCACCATCGCACCCAAATCTAGGTCGATTGAATTGGAACGGGTTAATTTTTGAAAAAAGGATTCGGATTTAGGTGCAGATTTATTCCAGTTTAAATTGACTGAAATTTTGCCAAAAGCTGAACCTTTCTTACTAAGATTAATTGTCGAGTTATTTTTATCTAACTTGATTTTGGATAAATTTATATTTGACTTTGTTGGTGTTGGTGTTGGTGTTGGTGTTGGTGTTGGTGTTGGTGTTGGTGAAGTATT
>NZ_BKFU01000104.1:0-5691 GCF_008980265.1 Acinetobacter sp. TUM15064
CTCTCAATCTCTTAAAAGTCAACTGGTAATTTAAATTAATTTAAACTCTCTTTCTAAAACCCAACTCAATCAATTTTAACTAAGTTGCTGTTTTATCAGAAGTTTTAATCTTCATCACCGCCGATGGGTGTGCATTCTACAGCATTTCTATCCCCTTGCAACCCCCTTCTCTCAATTATTTATAAAAAAACTCCCACTTGTTTATTTATTCGACAAAAATACATCTTTTTACTAACATTTCTTAAAATTTGATTTAACAATGAGCAATTAAGAGCTGTTAATATAGTTAAAAGATTATATTTTTAATTCAATCTGCTGATTATAAAGTTCCGGAACTCTTTTATATGCAACACATTCGCCATTTATGTGCAGGTCTTCTGTTTATAGGCTTCACGACTTTTGCATTTGCTGAAGATGTAACTACAGCTTCAAGCGAAATAGATACCAGTGCTGATCCACAAGCAGCTTCATCTTCTTCGCTTAAAGAATTGAAGAACATTAAAGCGAAAGATTTAAAA
The DNA here is from genome assembly GCF_008980265.1 of Acinetobacter sp. TUM15064. Taxonomy (NCBI): domain Bacteria; kingdom Pseudomonadati; phylum Pseudomonadota; class Gammaproteobacteria; order Moraxellales; family Moraxellaceae; genus Acinetobacter; species Acinetobacter sp. TUM15064. The sequence goes on from NZ_BKFU01000104.1 coordinate 519, forward strand.
GTAGATGCCAATGCAGCACAACCCGATAGTGTAAAAGATCCACTTCAACCCTTAAATCGGCAAATTTTTGCTGTTAATGATGCATTAGACCGTGCAATCGTTCGCCCTATTGCTGTTGAATATAAAGAAAAGATTCCCTCAACTGTTCGTGATTCGTATAGTGGCTTTCGTAAAAATCTTGGTGAGCCTTGGAATGCAGTCAACCAATTAATTCAGGGAAGACCTGGTCGTGCGGCAAAAACATTAGGTCGATTCACTATTAATACAGTGACTACTTTAGGCTTTGCAGATCCTGCTTCGCGCTTAGGTTTAGAAACGGAAGATGAAAACTTTGGTACAACACTTGGCTATTGGGGCGTGCCTTCTGGCCCATACCTCGTACTCCCAGTTTTTGGACCTAGTACTTTCCGTGATGGTTTTGGTTTGGTCGTTGATGGTTATGCACGTCCGCAACGGTACATTCTAGAAGATGAAGAAGGCCTATATTGGTCCGAACAAGTTTTACGTGGTATTGATGTTCGCTCACAACTCATTGATATTGAAGGTGCGATTCAAGGCGACAAATACTCTTCAATTCGTGATATTTATTTACAACGTAAAAACTTCATTATTGCTGAGAAAAAGGGTGTAGAAGCTGAAGGTATGTTTATTGACGATGTTGGTGACGATGACTCTACCGACTCCCCTTCTTCTAATCAATCACATCAAATGTTAGATACGGAATAACAATGGGTTACAGCTAGAGCTGAATTTTCTTTCTCTAGCTGTAATTTGCTTGTTATAGTAAAGCTATAGCTTAATGCTAAGGATAAGCCAATTTTTTTATGTATTTCATTCAACCCTCTCGCCATATTCCATATTTAGAACAGGTGCTAGACACACTGCCCAGTGTGCAAATGATTCGCATAGAAGATATTGATCTTTATGACCCAACGATTATTGCGATTGCTGATATCCAAGATTATTTAGAGCACAAATGGGTACTCCCAACGATCGTGCTTGCCTTTGAAAATGAAGGAAGTGCTTTAGCTCAAGCTTGGGAGCTCGGTGCATTAGCTGGTTGGATGTGGAATAAACTGCCCAGTAACCCACAGCAATCCTTACTTAAGATTGATGCACAATATAAACGTAACCAAGATAGTCGAGATCTACCTTCTGCAGCCGAATTGCAAAAACGACTTTTGCCTAATCCCATAGAATTACAAAACTATACCGTTGAAACCTTTTTTCAGCCTTCTGCTTATTTGTCTGGCGATTGGTTTGATTACTGGAAAATTAGTGACAAAGAACTGATGTTCTATTTGGCTGATGTTTCTGGACATGGTGTCACCAGTAGTTTATTAACCTCTTGGATGGCGGCTTTTCATGGTCGTGCCAAAACACCACGTGGGCTCATTAAGAAACTTAATGGCATGTTGGTGCAAGAAAATATTGAAAAGCACATTACCATGATTGCAGGAATTTTAAACCTCGAAACCCACCAACTACGATGGTCGAGTGCAGGACATTATCCCCCTGCCATTGTGTTTGAACCAAACCAAGCACCTAAAATATTAAACACCAGCAGTTTTCCTCTTGGCCTTACCGAAGAGCTAGAGGTTGAAGAGCATGAATGTGTGCTCAACCGTCATGCCCGCTTCATTATTTGTTCCGATGGAGCTCTTGAACCGTTCAGTGGTGGACTAAATGATCAATTCACACAATTGGTCTATCATTTGCAAAATCAATCCTTTGAAGCACCAGAGCATGTTGCAGACGATATTGCTATTTTAAGTTTACGTCGAATGAATTAATCAAATTATCAATAACTTATTACAATATCCTAGTTTCTAAGACTGTTAGATACTTGAGTAAGTATTTGCCCTATGGGATAATTTCCTATCCTTCTCTGCAAATGGCATTTATATGTCAACAGGTCATGTTGAATATGCAAGCTTGAATGGAACGCATATTTTTAAGCTTATTGGCGAAGTGCGTGCCCAATCTTGTATCAGTCTAGACAAACTTTTAAACCGTATTGAACAACAGTCAAATGTTGTTGGTGCAATCGTAGATTTAACTCAAACTACATTCATTGACAGCACTGTGTTAGGCATTTTGGCGAAGTTAGGCTTAAAGCTTAAACAGATCCATAATATCCAAGCTGTCATGTTGTCCACCAACTCAGATATCACGACCTTGGCCAATAGTATGGGGCTAGGGCAAGTTTTTGTGATTTTAAATTACTGCGGTGATCCAAACGTTTGCACCCTTGAACTTACAGAAGAACATATCACGCATCGTAATATGTTAACTACTGTGTTGGATGCACATAAAACGTTAATGGAACTCAACCAAAGTAATCAAAACATGTTTGAACCTTTAGTTAAACAATTGCAAAAAGAACAAGACAGCCTCGACCAAGTGTCGCAGCAACAAAACGCATAACAACAAATTCTACAGGCCCATTTATGACTTTACTTTCTGCTGTACAGATGAATTCTCAAAATGACATTGACGCAAATTTCATTGTCATTGAGTCTCTGATTCAACAAAGTAAAGCAAATGGTGCTGAACTCATTGTGTTTCCAGAAAACTTCGTGTGTTTTGCAGCAGGCAAACAGCGTGAGACTGCGGCACAGTTCGAAGATATTCAAAAACGTTTAGAAAAATTGGCGCATCAATACCAAACGTGGATTGTTGCCGGAACGTTGCCATGCCCCTTTCGTCCAGATGGTTCAGTGATTAAGGATGGTCGTGTACGTACAGTGAGTCTTTGTATTAGTCCTGAGCGTACCGAAGCACGTTATGACAAAATTCATTTGTTTGATGTGCAAGTTGGCGATGCTGTAGGTGGTTACCAAGAATCTAAATTTTTTGAACCTGGTACAGATGTCGTTGTAGCGAAAACACCTTTTGGTGATATCGGCTTAATGGTGTGCTATGACTTACGCTTTCCTGAACTGGCTTTAACTTTACGCGCGAAAGGTGCAAATATCTTGACGGCGCCTGCTGCATTTACTTACACCACAGGTCAAATGCATTGGCAATTATTATTACAAGCACGTGCGATGGATAGCCAATGCACTGTATTAGGCGCTGCGCAACAAGGTTGGCATGGTGAAAAAAGACAAACTTGGGGGCATACGGCAGCAACCAATAGCCGTGGTCAAGTTTTGGATTTGATTCATACTCAAGGTGCTCAGCTAATTACCGTCCCTTTTGACTTGGCAGAACAAGCTCATATCCGTGAAAGTATGCCATTGATGCAACACCGAAAATTAATGCAGTTTTAAATCAAGTCACAATCTTTAAAAACTACTGACTTCTTCGCACCAAATTATCTTGATGAACATCTACTGTTCTTCTACGGAAGAAATCTCCAATACTAAAAATACATAACTCTATTTACCTTTAAATGGTGAATAATGTCACTGATTACATTCCGTTTGCGTTCACATGAATAAGCCACAGCTAGGAAAGCTTTGAGAACTAGCAATCGAACCTATATGATTGATTTTTAATAGACTAAAGTCTCAATTTAATCATAACGATTTTCTGTGTAAATTTACAAAAACACTGCTTATTCTTTCTATGATTTAAGACAGGATAAGGACTCAAATACAATATTTAGGGAATCAAAATGTCTTTAGAAAAAGTCGTTTATACAGCACACGCAAAAGCAACAGGTGGTCGTGATGGTAGCGCAACGTCATCAGACGGCATTTTAAATGTTAAATTAGCAGTGCCTAAAGAAATGGGCGGTGCAGGTGGTGGCACCAACCCTGAACAGCTTTTTGCCGCAGGTTATTCTGCATGTTTTCTGGGTGCGATGAAGTTTGTCGCAAACCGTGACCATTTAAAAATTACACCTGACGTATATATCGAAGGTGATGTTGGGATTGGTCCGATTCCAACAGGCTTTGGTATTCAAGTGACTTTAAATATTCATTTAGAAGGTTTAGAGCAAGCCGAAGCGCAAAAATTGGTGGATGCAGCACATATCGTTTGTCCTTATTCAAATGCAACGCGTGGCAATATTGATGTGACATTGAATGTAATTGTTTGATTTTTCTCATAAGAATCTACCTAAAAATACAATTTTATTTTTAGGTAGAAATAATTTTATTTTGATAGAACAGCACATCACTATTGAAAAATATAGCTTATATTCATGAAAGTTTATATATTCACAAACAATACAGTAAAGAATACAAAATCTAAACTTCAAAATAACGTGAAACAAAAATGAGTGAAATGCAAAATATAAACCGTAATGAAATATTAGAAAATGCAAAGACAGAATCAGAATTATCAGATTTGAAACAACACGCAGACAAGATGATAAGAGGTTTTGAGAGTTTTAATAATTTTTCGTCAAATCGTGCTGTATGGGAGCTGGTTCAAAATGCTTGCGACCTTACAACGGAATGTGAAGTCGTTTTAGATTACAAGGACGGGTTTTCATTTACTCATAACGGAAAACCATTTACGACAAAATCGTTCATTTCTCTAATAAAGCAAGTAAGCGGAAAATACGGAGAGGAAACAAACATTCCAGAAGTTGGAAAATACGGAACAGGTTTTTTGACGACACATACATTCGGGCGTAAATTTCGTATCAATTCAACTCTTGAAGCAAACAACACATTTTTTGAAATTAAAGATTTTTTAATCGACCGTAGCCCGAAAGAGTGGAAAACGTTAAGTGAAAACATTAGAACGCAAAAAGAAAATGTTTATGAGCTTATACAAAAAGGTGCAAGTCTTGCCAACCCTGAAATAAAAACGACATTCACTTTTTTACCCGAAACCGACCAAGAACGAAATTACATTGCAGAATCAAGTAAAGACTTAGAAGACTACATTCCTATTGTTTTAACGATAAATGACCGACTCAAAAAAGTAAAAATCGTTTTAAATGATTCTGAAACTTCGTTTGAACGAATTAAAAAAATAAAAGTAGAAAATGACAAAGGAATAGAATTATACAAAACAACTATTTCAAAAAATGGAACAAACAAAATAATTTATTCAATCATTGAAACTGACGACCAAATTGAAGTAATTCTTCCAATCAACGAAAATCTCGAATTGTTTCAGTTTTCAGAAAGAATTGCCCGATTATTTTTATATTATCCTCTAATTGGTTCAGAGGATTTTGGTTTAAACTTCGTTATCAACTGTAATAAGT
>NZ_BKFU01000105.1:0-5688 GCF_008980265.1 Acinetobacter sp. TUM15064
CGGATGAATATATCTCAGAAATCACTCAACGTTTGAATCATCGCCCAAGAAAAAGACTCAGCTTTAAAAGTCCGAGTCAGGTATTATGGCAACAACATGGTGTTGCACTTCAAATGCTAATCTAAGTCATTAAAAAATAAAAAACCGCTGACCTTAAACGTGGTCAGCGGTTTTTTTATGATGCTTTTATTTATTGATTACTTACAACTCCAATTTTTTTCACGTCAAGGCGTTGAGCTGCCGCCATAACCATCGCAATGTATTTGTATTCCGTTGCGCGATCAGCTTTTAGCTTAATTTGGTCTTGATCTGTTTTTTGTGCGACCGTTTGCAGTAGTGTTTCTAGGGCTTGCTTCGACTCAACAGGTTGTTCATTCCAAAACATTTTGCCTTGAGCATCTAGACGTAATTCTACAATCTCAGGCGGTTTTTCCTGAGTCGGTGGTGGCGTACCATTGGGTAGATTGATATTAATGGCATTGTTTGGTAGTGGGATTGTGATAATGAACATAATCAACAACACCAACATGACATCAATCAGGGGAGTCATGTTGACATCGAGCATCACATCTTCATCATCTTGATTGGAACCAACATTCATACCCATAGCTGAATCCTTCTTTGATTAAGGTGAAGAGGGCGGTGTGGTGACAAAGGCGATTTTGCCAATACCCGCTTGTTGTGTGGTTGTAATGACTTGGTCAATCGCATCGTATGGCGTCAGTTGATCACCACGAATGTGAACATCAGGTTGCGGTCTTTTTTGTGCCTCCGCCTGTAACCGAGAGAGTAGAGTTGCTTTATCTGCTATGTAGTTTTCATTCCAAAAAATATCCCCATTTTTGTTTACAGCAAGTTGAATATTTTCAGGTTTGGTTTCATAGGGTACATTCTTTTCTTCAGGCAAATTGACTGGTACGGTATGAATCGAAACAGGCACAGTGATGAGGAAAATAATCAGTAAAACCAACATAATATCAACTAATGGTGTGGTATTAATGGTTCCGATTACATCATCATCGCTGTCATTTGAATTAACCGTCATTCCCATGGTTGATTCCTCATTTTTTATTTCATATCACGGTTAATCGGGTTATTAGTACTGATTTCACCACTTAATAGCACCGCATGTAAGTCTGAACCAAAGGTACGAACTTCTTCCATTACAGCTTTATTACGACGGGTTAACCAGTTGTAACCAAGCACAGCGGGAACCGCTACAGCTAAACCAATTGCAGTCATGATTAAAGCTTCACCTACAGGACCTGCAACTTTATCAATAGAGGCTTGACCCGATACGCCAATGGCCGTTAACGCATGATAAATGCCCCAAACCGTACCAAATAAACCTACGAAAGGTGCGGTTGAGCCTACGGTTGCAAGAAATGCCAGTCCGCCACTTAAATGGCTTTGAATTTTGTCGATAGCGCGTTGAATTGAGATGGTGACCCATGTATTAAAGTCGATTCGTTCTAATAACGTGCCTCCGTGGTTTTTTGTCGACTTAATACCTTTCTCTGCAATAAAGCGATACACGCTTGCATCGTCTAAACCTTCAGTTGCACTGTCTAAAGACGTGGCTTCCCAGAAGTTTTTTTCAGCATGCTGGCCTTGTTTACGAATTTTTCCTTGTTGTAAGCATTTGGTGATGATGATGTACCATGTACCAATCGACATAATCACCAAAATAAAAAGTGTCACTTTTGCAACGAGATCCCCTTCTTTCCACATGGCCTCTAAGCCATAAGGGTTATGTGTTTTTTCTACAGTTGAAGATGCTTGTTCAGGTAGTGGTGGGGGAACATGAACAGCAGCTTTATCAATGTTGGCAATTTCTGTTGTAACTGCTGTTGCTTGTGCTTTAGTTTCTTCGGCAAATGTTGTTTGTAACGGAAGTAATGCACTCATTCCAAGCAAGCTTGCTGCGGTAAAATTCTTTAAATTTTTCATTGTGTAACTCCTTATTTCATCTAGATTTTCTTTCAATTATTCGAGGACAAACTCGTATGGAATGTCGAACCAAGCATTTTGTGGTACGCCATCTTTCATTGCAGGTTTAAATGTGCACAAGCTATACGCTTTCGTTGCCGCACGGTCTAAAGTACGGTCACCTGTTGAACGCTTCACTTTGACTTCTTGCGCCTTACCATTGGTATCGACAAAGACCGAAATCAGCACGGTGCCAGAAATGCCACTCATCTCTGCTTCGCGTGGATAGCTTGGAGCTTTGCATCCAGCTTCTCCTTCCGATACTCCACGTGTAACTCCTGCAGGTTTCGGTGTTGGAGTAGGTGCAACGGCTACTGGTGCGGGTGCGGATTCTGGGCTAGGAGACGGGGATACAGCAGTTGGAGTGGGTGTGCTTACAGTCGGTTTAGACACTGGTGTAGAAACTGTTTTTTGTACAGGCACGACTTTTTCAACTGGTTTTGGATCAGGCTGCTGCGCTACTTTTTCCACCATTTTAGGGGGCTCTGGTGGAATGTCTTTAGGTGGCTCTGGCTCAGGTGGCTTGATGTCTTGCAGAATGACTAATTCAACAGGTGCTGTTGAGGGTTTGATGATGTCTTTTGCTAAACCTGCCATTAGCACTAAGCCAACAAGGATATGTAAGAAAATTACGACGCCAATACCAGTTAGTTTCTTGGCGGAGTTTTTTTCTAAATCTTCAAACTTTGTGCCCATAGTTACTCCTGAAATTCGAGCTAAATTTGCTGTTTAAATCGTGAACATCACGTTGAAAAAAGCAGTCTGTGTTTAGCCAAAATTGAGAATGAGAAAACATCACCACAGATTGAGTGTTTCAACCTGTGGTGTATGTCTGATTAGAACTTGTACGTACCTCTTAAGTAGAAAGTACGTCCTGTCGGATCGCTGTAACGAGGGTCATAGCCGTATTGGAAGTTATCTAGAACGTTAGATGCTGCAGGCTCTTCATCAAATAAGTTTTTAATTCCACCTGTAAGCTCTAAGTTTTTGAAACCTTTATAGGTGCCTGCAATGTTGTAGAGGGTATAGTCTGAAACTTTGTGGTTATCATAGCCTTCTTCGCCTGTTGCATTCTGGTCATGGTAACCGCGGAAGAATTGTTGTTCAAAGACCAGTTTCCAGTCTTCATAGCTCCAGTTAATGTTTGCTGTGTGTTTCCAACGCAGTACAGCAGGGTCATCATATGTTCCGACTTTGCCTTCCCATGCCCCACCTTTTTCTTCTTGTTTGTCATATTTGATGATATATGTACCATCAATCCCGAAACCAAACCGTCCTGTAGCTGTCATAGGTGCAAGGTAGTTTAAGGAAAGATCGACACCTTCTGTTTTGATCCCCCCCATATTTACCAGTGTTGTATTAACATATTGGATACGACCTTCTGAATCACGAACAAAACGATCTGCGTACTTTGTTGGATTTTGGAAAATCATGGCATCACTAATGGTGTCAATTAAGCCATCAATTTCGATATTGTAATAGTCAGCTGTAAAGACAAGGTTTTTGATTGGTTCAAAAACGAAACCTGCTGTTATTGTGGTTGATTCTTCGGGTTGTAAGTCTGCTGATCCGCCTTGCATGCGCTTAAATTGAGTATTACATTCTGTTTTGTATTGCGTTGGCGTTGAGTCGATACCATTTGGGCAAAGTACAGGGTCATTGTATTTAGCACCTGTGTAGGTTTGGCTTTGTGGTGCATTAATTTCATATAAGCTTGGCGCGCGGAAGCCTGTACTGTAGGTGCTTCGGAACATTAATTGTTTTAATGGTTCCCAACGTAAACCTACTTTTGGATTGAAGGTGTCGCCAAAGTCGCTGTAGTCATCGTAACGGGCAGCAAGTTGCGCTTCTAAGGTGGAAGTAATGGGAATTTGTAGTTCAGAGAAAACAGCTGTAATGTCACGATCACCTTTACTGACGGGTTTATCTGGGTCAATACCACTGCCTGGGACTAGTCGTACAAGATCTGAGTTTACAGTCGCTTCCCAGTCTTGGGTGGTAAAGCTCCCTCCAAAGGCAAAGCCGACATCACCTGCAGGAAGGGTGAAAATAGGACGGCTGATCGTAAAGTCAAATGTAGTTGAATCTAAAGTTGCCTCATTGGTCGTACCGCTGACTTCTAATGAACTCCAAGCATTTGCATCTGCCGAAGCACCAAAGGGATTAATGGTGCCGTTGTCTAGACCCTCTTGAAGTTTGTTTCTATTTAAGTAGCCACTTACAAAACTATCACTTGCTTTACCGTGAGCATAGGTCACACCGCTGTCGATGTTCCAGCCATAAGCTTCGCCTTCAATACCCGCAAAAATACGATGCGATTCATTGGTTGACTTAGAAACACGATTACCTGCTTGTGAGCGGAGGTAGAGTTGTAACGGATCACCACTTAAGCCATTAACCGCAGGAGTAATACCTTCTCCTGGGTAGTATTGGCTACTTTTCGGAATAGTTACAGATCGGCTATACACATCGGGTGCAATCGAAGTTGTGACTTCATTTTTTGCATATACATATTCTGCAATCGCGTTGAATTGATCACTCAACTTAAATGTCGCTCGTCCAAGCGCAGATAGGTCTTCTGTTTCTGGTTGAATTGCAATCAGGGCTTGGGTGTTTAAAAAGCATAAGCCACCATCTGCAACGACATTGGGTGTGTTATTACAGTTGGCATTGCCATAAGGATTGGCTTGTATGCTACTGGTTGGGTCATAAAAGTTGGCTGGAAAGCCGTTAGCAGAGCTCCCATCAATCCCTAGTTCTGGTAAAAGCCCTCCACGGCGACTGACTTTTCGGTCTTTGGCCATAATTTCTTTAGACTTCTGGTAACTGACAGCGCCATAAACGTTAAAGCCTTGTTCATCTAAATCGCCATAGCCACCAAAGATAGAGACATCGTATTCTTCTCCGCCTTTTTCTTCTGGCTTAAGTGCGCCACCACTGATACCAAAGCCTTCATATTGTTTTTTTGTGATGAAGTTAATCACCCCTGCAATTGCATCTGCACCATAGACCGCAGAGGCACCATCGCGAAGGACTTCAATTCGCTCTACCATTGCCAGTGGAATGGTATTTAAGTTGGTTTCGGATGTACTAAATGGGCTATAGGCTAAGCGACGACCATTTAACAAGACTAAAGTTTTGTCTGAGCCTAGACCACGTAAATTTGCAGTTGAGCCAGAAGTATTACTTGCACCTACGTTTTGAGCCGTACTGTAACCGGCTTGGTTTGCACTAATTTTGGTTAATGCTTCTTCGGCTGTTGTAACACCTTGCTGAGCAAGTTCTTCAACTTTAATGACGGTAATGGGTGAAGAACTTTGAGCTGCGACCCCTTTGATAGAGGAACCTGTGACAGTCACTTTGGCAACTTTTTTAGTTGGTTCTGCTGAGACTGAGCTTTCTGTTTCTTCTGCATGAGCTAAAGACAAACACATCATACTTAAAGTCAGGGTACTTAGTTTAAGTATTGATTTGCTGATGGTTGGGGTCCCCATAGATCGAACAAGTTTGTTTTTTTGCATCGTAAATTCAACCCTTCTTTTTCTATATTTAGCGGTATTGCTGTGCAGGGGGATTGCAAGGCAAATGCCAACTTTTGGTGATATGCAAAAGACTGTGAATTAAGTTATTGGCATATATTGTTTTATTTTATGTTTTGTTATCTTTTATGTAATTTTTCTCCACCTTTTGATTAATTGT
>NZ_BKFU01000106.1:0-5605 GCF_008980265.1 Acinetobacter sp. TUM15064
CGTAAATAACACGTTTTTTTCCATTCTTTAAATGAATAACTTTTACATCAGCGCGAGCAGGTGCAGAATTATCCTTTGGTAAAAAACTTTCTTCCAGCCGCGCAACAATATCCGCATTCATTGAGCGATTTAGGTCTTTAGCCGATTCAGCAATTTTATCTTTTAGTTCTTGAGGTAAGCGTAAATTGTATGCAACACCTAAATGTTTACCCATGACTTCATCCTGGAAAATTCTGTTGACATGGTATCAAGTGGACATATATATTTGCAATATGTCCAGTGGACATTATTTTAAATAAAAAAATACCCCGAACATTCTTGGCGGAAGACGGGGTATTTACCAATACCAGATGAAGGATATTGATATGACTAGTTTATCACTTTGTTTTAGGGATACAACTCTCGATGTAATTATGCATGACCAAAAGCCATGGATTAGCTCGCGTCAACTTGGTCAAATGTTAGGTTATGCGCGAGAAGATGCAGTTAATAAAGTATTTGAAAGAAAGGCAGATGAGTTTTCTAGCGGAATGACCTGTAACGTCAAAATGACGTTACAGGGTCAAACACGTGAAGTTAGAGTTTTTTCTTTACGTGGTTGTCATTTGATCGCTATGTTTGCAAAAACACCAATCGCTAAAGAATTCCGCAAATGGGTACTCGACGTACTGGAAAATGAAATACAGCATCAGAAAATTGACACTCGAGTAAAAATCAACGCAGAGCAACAAGCCATACTCAAAGAAATCGTCGACCGACGTTGTGAGGGCATCACAAAGAAACGTACCGAACTCTGGGCCAGACATAACAAGCACTTTCGCATCCCACGTTATAGCGAACTCTTGGCCATGCATTTTCAAGACGCTGTGGACTACCTAGAAACCATGCAAATAAAAGCAAAAGGGGATATTCATATAGATGAAAACCAATCTATCGAAATACTCTGTGGCCAAGCCAAACTTTTCCAAGCATGGTGGAATACCCATAGCCCGACACTGGCAAAACTAAATCCATTACTGGTGTCTATGCTGCATGACAATATGTTCTATATGACCTATGCCATATCGGATCTATGCAAAAAGTACAATGTAGAACTGCCAGCGTATGACTACCAACATATGTTCGAGCTGAAGACCTTTCCGCATCAAAGGTACAATTTATTGAAGTGAAAATGACCGCCTGAAAGGGCGGTTTTTTATATCTTGTGCTCGAAGACGATAAGCCAACTTTTAAGACAAAATTTCTATGAGAAATTTGAAGCAAAAGACGAAAAAAGCTGTAGAGAAATGATGCTCTAAATTATTGATTTTATTGGGTCTAGTTTAGTAAGAAAGTGACTAAAATACGCTCAAAAATAAGCAATGAAATTGTTATATTATAAAGGCTTATTTCGGGTTTTGACTTCATCTTGACATCGTAGAGGTCTCCAGTTCGAGTCTGGATATACCTACCAAAATTCGTTGATATATCAACACATTAAAGCCACTTAAAAAGTGGGCTTTTTGTTTTCGGGGAATGGCGTAATTCCCCAATGTGGAAAACTCGCCCATTTAAAGTTAAAACCAATTATTAACGAGAGCTAATCTACTCAGGTTTAGGCACTTCGTGACCTTCTAAATACTATACGTCATCTTCACATTTGCATGGCCAGCGAGTGCTTCTACACAGTTCTTTCCTTACTCGTGTATGAGGATATAAATATTTAGATGGCTTAATACGATCCCAGCAAATGGTAGAGCCTAACAACATAGGGGGGATTTAACCGAACTCACATTTTTAATTTTATGCTTGAAAAGTAAACAATTCTAAGTATAAAAGAATAGATCACTTAAAAAAAATGAGATATTGAAATGCATCCTGTACATATACTTTTTGTTGCTGGATTTGGACCAATTACCAAAGAAGATCACGCAAGTAAATCTTTCTACCTCGACATTCTTAATATTCCAGTTAAAGCGATGGAGGGAAATGAATCTTATATGAGTACGAATGATGGTGAGTTGGGTGGTGTAAAACATTTTGCACTTTGGCCTTTGACTCAAGCTGCAAATTCATGCTTTGGGCTAAAGGAGTGGCCAGAAGAATTCAATATTCCTCAAAGTTGGATTGAATTTGAGGTAGAAGATATTGTTGCAGCTTCAGCTTATATGGTTTCTAAAGGTTACCAATTACTTGTCAATAATCGTATAGAACCTTGGGGACAATCTGTCACTCGCTTTTTAAGTCCTGAGGGGGTTTTGACAGGCTTCACGGTAACTCCATGGTTACGCTCATCTAAGTAGTTGGATTATGATTATATTCTTTTATTTATCAGTTTCTTGAAAGATAAATTCTTGCATACCGTGTGCATTCAGATGACTTTTATCGCAAAAAATAACGAAGTTCATCAGTACAAATGGCACCAGAAGTAGTGGTGGAATTTTTCCTTGATGTAATAAAATTTATTAAAATGAATTTTTCTCACTTATGGGTGAGATTAAATCATTTTTATTCATGTGAAGTTTCGGGTATAAATTACACCAAGCTCTTAATGATAGACATTCTTCATCGTTAATTACTAGCCAGACTATAGATAAAACTGGATAGTGGTTAACGAGAAGTGTACCAAAAGAAAATTGGACTGTTTGAAAAGAGCATGAAAGAAATTCAGGTTTTATTGCAAAAATAGGGTAAAGGTCGCCATGAGTACAGAGTTTGCATGTTCAATTAAACGCATTCGTTTTGATGAAAACTATCAACCAGCAGATAGTACACGTCTAACAACTAACTTTGCTAACTTAGCACGTGGTGAAAGCCGTGAGCAAAACCTACGCAATACACTTCGTATGATTAATAATCGTTTCAATGCTTTAGCACAAACAGATAACCCAAATGGTGATCGTTATTCACTTGAAATTGATATCATTTCTGCCGATTTAGATATTGAAGGTAATGGTAAAGCTTTCCCGATTATTGAAATGTTGAAAAGCACAATTACGGATCATCACACCAATCAACGTATTGAGGGCATGATTGGTAATAGTTTCTCATCTTATGTACGTGACTATGATTTCAGTGTAGTGCTTAAAGAACATAATAAAGAAAACTCAACTTCGTACGCACCTGAAAATTTTGGTGATTTACATGGCAAGCTTTATCAGTACCTCGTCAACTCAGATACTTTTAAAGCAGCGTTCAATCAACAGCCTGTGATTTGCTTGAGTGTTTCAACAGCAAGAACTTATCAGCGTACAACCAATGAGCATCCTATTTTGGGTGTTGAATATAAGCAAGACCAATACTCTCGTACCGATGAGTATTTCCATAAAATGGGCTTACAGGTTCGCTTCTTTATGCCGAAAGGTAGCGTTGCACCTTTAGCATTCTATTTTGCGGGTGATTTATTACGTGATTACACCGATTTTGAGCTGATCAGTGCGATTAGTACGATGGAAACGTTCCAAAAGATTTATCGTCCTGAAATTTACAATGCAAATTCATCAGCAGCACAGGTCTATCAAGCAAGTTTAGAATACCCAGATTATTCCTTAACACGAATTGTCTATGATCGTGTTGAACGTGGTCAGTTAGCGGTAAAACAAGGTAAATGGACGGAAGAAAACTTTATCAAGCCTTATCAAAACATCCTTGAGCAATGGGCTGCGAATTACACTGTAGACAGTAGCGCTGCTTAATTTACCTGAAATAGAGATAGAAGATTTAGAATGGCAATTTTATTACCAACATCAACCGCTGGCAGCTTACCGAAACCTTCTTGGCTTGCTGAGCCTGAGAAACTGTGGTCCGCATGGAAACTTGAAGGTGAAGAACTGCTTCAAGCCAAGCGCGATGCTTTAAGCTTATCGTTACATGAACAGTTGCAAGCAGGTATTGATATTGTTTCTGATGGTGAGCAAACGCGTCAGCACTTTGTGACCACTTTTATTGAACATCTTGAAGGTGTCGATTTCGAAAAACGTGAAACAATGCGAATTCGTAATCGTTACGATGCCAGTGTGCCATCTGTTGTGGGTGAAGTATCTCGTAAGCAACCTGTATTTGTTAATGATGCCAAGTTTTTACGTAGCCAAACCACACAACCAATCAAGTGGGCGTTGCCTGGCCCAATGACCATGATTGATACATTATTTGATGGTCATTATAAGAGCCGTGAAAAATTGGCTTGGGAATTTGCCAAGATTCTGAATCAAGAAGCACTAGAGTTAGAAGCAGCAGGCGTTGACATTATCCAGTTTGATGAACCCGCATTTAATGTATTCTTTGATGAAGTGAATGACTGGGGTATTGCAACTTTAGAACGTGCGCTTGAAGGTTTGAAATGTGAAACTGCGGTACACATTTGCTACGGTTATGGTATTAAAGCCAATACTGATTGGAAGCAAACTTTAGGCAATGAATGGCGTCAATACGAAGAATCATTCCCTAAACTTCAAAAATCTAAGCTTGATATTATCTCACTTGAATGCCAAAACTCGCGTGTGCCGATGGACTTGATTGAACTGATTCGTGGTAAAAAAGTCATGGTTGGTGCGATTGATGTGGCAACCAATACGATTGAAACACCAGAAGAAGTTGCGGATACGCTACGCAAAGCACTTCAATTTGTCGATGCAGATAAACTTTATCCTTCGACTAACTGTGGTATGGCACCTTTGGCTCGTGAAGTGGCGAGAGGCAAGCTGAATGCGTTAAGCGCAGGTGCGGAAATCATCCGTAAAGAGTTATCGGCTTAGTATTAGTGGCCGAGTGATAAAAAGGGCTACTTTGATTTGTCGGATAGGCTTTTGCCTTGTTGATCAAACGGGTAGTCCTCATTTTCATTATGTCGCAGTTTTAGATATAGCTGATCTGATTGAAGTACGGTATCGCCAAATCTAAACAAAATGTACGGTTCAGTGTAGGAGTAAAATGATGATCGAAGCAACAGACTTTAGAAATGCCATGTCTTTATTGACCAGTGCAGTGAGTGTCGTGACCACGGCAGGTATGTCTGATCGTCATGGATTTACCGCATCAGCTGTGTGTAGTGTCACTGATACACCACCAACATTATTGGTTTGTATGAACAAAGCTTCTCGTTCACATGTACATTTTGTAGATAATAAAATTTTAACCGTGAATGTATTAGGCGCACAGCATCAGCATATTTCTAACGTCTTTGCATCCAAAATGACTTCTGAAGAGCGTTTTAAACATGGTATTTGGACAGAGCTAGAAACAGGGGCACCTGTTTTAAAGGATGCGTTGGTTAATTTTGACTGTGAGATTGATGACATTCAAGAAGTTGGGACGCATACGGTGTTTATGTGTCGTATTGTCGCTATTCAGCAAAGCCAACAGGATCAAAGCTTGGTTTATTTTAATCGTGCTTATCATCAGGTGGGACAGACAGAAAATGTTTAAACTTGGTTTTATTGTACATGTAATAAAACGATTTATTCATAAATGAAACTTCTTTTATGTTTTCTACATGAGCCTTTTCTTGTTGTTTTGGTATTTCTTAATAATAGACGGCGGGTTGAGTAATTATCATGATTGAAGTACTCATTAGCTTATTTATATAGATAATGTGTTTTTTATTTGATTGTCTAATATGTATATTTTA
>NZ_BKFU01000107.1:0-5593 GCF_008980265.1 Acinetobacter sp. TUM15064
CTATATTAGTTACCCTTACAAGTAGAGCAATAGAGAATGGGTTAAGAACAACGAAAATTCTTGCAGAACGTGTTGCAATTACATTTGAAAATGCCCATGAAGACTTAATAGATTTACTTCCTGATACCTTCAATCAAAGATTTCTAATTTTTGGAATTGATGATCTAGATCAAGAAATTGAATTAATAGAAATTGATTCAAAAAAAGCTAAAGTAGAGCGCTCAATAGAATTTAAGCCAGAGCATTATCAAGCAGGCCTCGGGATATTGAGTTATTTTGGAACAGTAATGCGTAAAAAATATCCTGAGCAAAATGCAAAAGTTCGTATTGAACAGGATGATAATACTGTACGTTTAGTCGTTGAATCTGAAAATGGGGATAAGGAAATCATTGAACGCGCATTTGACGAATTTGGTCTTGTTATTCATCAGGATATAAAGCCCGAAGAGTTTTATGATAATTATTTAGATATTGCTGAATTAAAAACAAAACTAGGAACATTTGAAACAGAATTAAAGTTTCAACACCAGCTTGTTGCAATGAAAGAACATAGAATTAATGAACTTGAAAAAGATAAAGAGTATTTAAAAAATGTTATTAGTCAGGCATTAGTTCGCCCAAGTTCACAGATATATATTACTAATCAGCAACATAATTCGCAGTCCACCATTATCAATCACAAGGCTGAGTTCTCTAAATCTAATGATGAGCTAGAAGATTTAATTGATCTTGCGGATAATGATGCTTTGAAGAATAGACTTGCTACAATTCAGAACGCATTAGAAGTTAATAGAAATGCTGATCAACCTGAAGAAGTTAAAGACTCTAATGGTATGAAAAAATTAGCTAAATTTTTAAAAGATGCAAACGAAGTTGGTACAGAAGCAAATAATTTGGCAATGAAAAGTGGTGAAGCTCTGGGTCTAATTAAGAATTTAGGCAGACGATATAACAGCATTGCTGAATGGTGCGGAATGCCTGTTATCCCAAGTGTATTAGTAAAAGAATAAAAGTTATGGATATAGATTGGAAACTCGTTGCACCTATAGTTGGGGCATTGGTGGCGATTATAACTTTATTTCTAAAGAGGCATGAAATAACGAGTCTGAAGCATAAGAAGATTTCTGACAGGCTTGCTTCAAGTATTCAATATTTTGAAAAGTACTATGAAAGAGGGCAGACGAATCAGCTTGTTTTAGATAGAGCAGCACAGGATCTAGCGAAAAGCCCAAATGTAGACCATAACTTGGTCAATAAACTGATAGAGCTTCATCAAAATTATTTAGTTAATTTTGATAGGATGATTTTCTTATTTGATTACGGTATTCAATATATCTATTATAAAAAAGGGCAAAATTTGAATATATCAAGAGATTTAACTATTAAGCCTTTTCTATTCCTAAACCCCACCATTAGGCGTTATTTTTTTATAGCGGGATATTTTATTTTTGCTTTAATAGGGTCTGTGTTTTTTCTAGCAATAAATACTCTAAGTAACATTCAGATAGTTGTTAATATTTCACTTTTTTTTATTGGGTGTGCTTTTATTGCACTAGCATTTTTATTTTTAGTTTTAGAGGATCGGCTTAAAGACGCAGATGATTTCATCAAAGAATTAAATGCAGCAAGTGAGAAATATAAAGCAATAGAAAAACCTAGAACTATCATCCTATTAGATAGAAATGGTAAGCCCTCCTAAGAGGGCTTTTTTCATTCTTTATCTACAGCTTTTTGAATCTGTCGCACCTGTTCCTGAATAATAAATAATGTCGCAGCCACCGACTCTCCAGTTAAAGAGTCACAGCTTTCCGTAGACTCAATGAGTAAAGATAAGTGCTGATCTAATAATGATAATCTTGTTTGAATATCCATGATATTACCCCTCTTAACGGTTAAAACCGTTGTTTATCAGGTCGGACAGTTCATTGAAGAATCGCCAGCTTTTTTCTGTATTTTCTAATATCAAAATTGCCTGAACAGCACAGATAGAAAGGTTGTAGGTCTCATGCTGTTCATTGAAATGGTAGTCGGTGTTTTCACGCAGGCGAGACCAGGTAATGTTAGTTTCAACGAAAGTTTTATATGACACGTCCGTGTCGAGTAAGCGATACAAATGCTTAGAACTGATGAAGAACTTACGCTTCTTCGTGCTTGGCTCTTGTAGGCGCATAACGTGCTTTTCAATACCCATAATCAGTCCCTCGTAAAAATTCGGTTGGTAATATTTGTTCAGGCGTGTGCCATTGCCATCTGTTGATGTTGAGCCGTGTTGGTGCTGAAGCAGTGTAGGTAATGACTTTTCGGGCGGTGTTGAGCCACTGGTGCAGCCGTGGATCGTCATGGGCAATATCTAGTTTGTACTGGCGAAGCTGTAGGTATAGTGAACGATAGTCGCTATGGAAGACTGATAAATCTTCTTTTGTTGCAACGGGATGAATAGGCGCATCGTTGCCTTTGATTGGCTCAACAGGGGATGGAGTACCAGGATCTTTTTTTGTTGGCTGTGACGTGCCAATGCCAAAGAGTTGCTTTAATTTTTTATAGTTGATGGTGTAGTAATTCACACGCATAGACTTAATTTTTGAGAGCTTATTGATCTCGATTAAGCCGAGTTCCTTAAGTTTGGCCACAGCTCTTTTGATGGTCGAAACACTGAATAAGCCGAGTGTCGACTGCCATTCTTCAAAGGTATGAAACCACCATTTACGGTTTTGGTAAACAGTGAGGTTTTTCTTCTGCTTGTACTTGCGTGTTTCACTGATGAGGAAGTGCAATTTCTGCAAGAACGTAGCAGCTGCAGTCCCCAGCTCTTTAGCGAGCTGAGGTGATGCAATGAGGGGATATTCTTGGTTTTGAAGGAGGATATTTTTCATTATCTATCCCCTCTGTAAGTTTCGATGTAGCAAGCCTTACAACGGCCAGTCCATTGTTGAACGCCACGTTTAAAGCCATTTTTATAAAAGAAATCTTCATCCAATGGGTAGTATTCACCGCACAATGGACATAGCTTTTCATGGCCTAATTCTGTGTAGATGTGGATCATTAGTGGCTACCTCCTGCAAGGAAGGCAACTCCAAGGATAATCAGCAGTAATAATGCGACAACGGCAGGGTGTACAAATAATTTGAATGAGTGTGGAGCAGGATATTTTTGTTGGGCGGTTTGATTTGTTAAAACGTGCTGAAGAACTTCACGTGGGTGAACTGGACCGATAAATTCAGGGTGTAGACGTGTGCGAACAGGATGCACACTTTTTGAAGAAGTGTTCATGTTTAAGTCCTTGTGAGTAAGTATTAAACCCACCAACATTCCTTCCACAGAATGGTGGCAGACTAAGCAGGGGTGGAAGTACCGTTCACAAGGTTACGGCCAGCACGAAGCTGCCCTGCCTAGCCTACCATTACGGACAGACTTAAACAGTCAGGCAAAAAAAATGCCGCATAAGCGACTTTGATTTGCGCCTTGTGATGATATAACAGACTTCCACATCTGCTCACAGATTTTGCTGTGATATGGACAATATAATTTAAATATTTTTTTAGTCAACTGTTTTTAACTTTGATCATTCTTTTATAACTCTATTCTTTATTCTATTTATATATAGAAGAAAAGTTCTTTTTGATACAATGCTTTGGCTCATTTTGAGCTAATGGATCGGGTCATGTTGATACGATGCATGGGGGCGGAAATAAAATCAGGGGCAAATACAGTGGTAATGAAAAATGTTTCAGCTAAATTTATGAAAATATATCAAGTACTGAATGAGACTAGGGATTTGTTAACTCAATATGTGGATGATATTACCAATGGGACAGATGAGAGCCTTAAGCATGATCAAAATTTTAAAAAAATAAATGCATTTGCATATAATAAAATAGATGATTGTATTGAATTATTACTTGAAAATTATCAACTCTTTAATGATAAAGAGTTTCTTAACATTTTAAATAATAATGTGAGTTCATTGCACAGCTCTGTTCTTCAACTAAGTGCCTATACTCCTTATGAGATTTCCACGATACTCGAAGAGATAAGAAGTTTTCTAGATTCATTTAGGGGTATTGAGATCGGTGTTATTGCGCTAAAGAATGCAAATACAATCATTAATAATGAATTAAAACCAAAAATAGAAGAAGTAAAAGAAAAAGTTAAAGATTTTGATGCTCTTCAATTAGCACTAGAGCAAAGAGAAACAAATAAAATATATTTAGACCTGCATAAAAAATATCATGGTGAATATTTTGTTAATAATTTCTTCTTTTTTGTGACGATTATTGCTGCTGTATTTTTTACTTTATATACAACTACCGAAATTAGTAATGCCCCACAGTTCAGTGACTATAAAACTGAGAGAAATTTTTGGGTCATGTTTATTACGACTAAGGTTCTGATAGCTACAGTCACTTTAACTTTCGGTACTTTATTTTTAAGAAGATCGGCACATGCAAAAAAATTAAAAGAGCAAGCATATCAGACACATGTAGAAATTAACGCATTTCCAATTCATGTCCGATCTTTGAAAGATGAAGATAAGCACGAGTTAATTAAAGAGTTGGCATTGAAGTACTTTGGAAAAGAGCTTGATCAGACTCAGAATGATAAAGTTGGTGACTTGATGAAAGATCAACTTACTGCTGGTACAGAGTTGATTAAGGCAAGTGCTGAGTTGGTGAAAGCGAAAGGTGGTTCAACAACACCACCGTAATATCAGGTCAAAAAAATTTAAAGCTCTCCAATGGAGGGCTTTTTTTATGGATTTGAGTAGAGTAATTTTTCCCTTTTGGTACAATGGTTTGGCTTATTACGAGCAAATGGATCGGGTCATGTTGGAACGATGCATGGGGGCAGAATTACTGTATGCATAGAGGCATTATCGATGAAAAAGATTACTATTAGTAATGATGAACTAATTTCTGAAGTTGAATTATTTGAAGAAGGATTTCAAGATTTCTTACTATCTTTGAATAGAATATCTCCAAATATTAATTACGTGGAAATAGTAGAAAAAATTGATTTATTAGTTCAGGAATTGAAATCTAAATTAAAAAATAACAGTGCTTTTTATGATTATGAAGAGTATGTCATAAAGAAAATTAGAACTGCAAAAGAATTTTTGAACCTAAATGTTGATCTATTAAATGTAAGAAAAGATGAAGATGGTGTGTATGTTTATAATCTATCTGAAGATATTGGAATTAAAATAGTTGAAAATTTTAATTATATATTGACTGCATTTAAATCTTTAGAGAAAAAAATAGAACCAATAGCTTTGAATGAAATATATTTAAAAAGAATTGATTTACTTTTAGATTTAAGGAAGGCATTGGCTTCTTTGAGAAAAAGAGAAAAAATTATTGGAAAAGTTGATGAAGTATTGGATGTGCTTAATCATGATAAGTATATTTTATATGTAAGTATAGAAGATATCAAAGGTGCTATTAATGATATTGGTGAATTTAATAGTTCTATGTTTCCAAGTGAAACTATACAAAAAGGAGAGTTTTTAGATAAGTTTTTGAATAAAATTAAAGACAGAAAGTATGATACAAATAATATGAATGGGAATGTTAATTCACCTTACTATGAAATGTAT
>NZ_BKFU01000108.1:0-5567 GCF_008980265.1 Acinetobacter sp. TUM15064
AAGATCATTAAGAGATTATGAAGAACAACTTGTGTGGATTTTTACTGATTGATCGATCGAAAATATTTCATTGATTGATGGTAGAAATTACTCGAAGTTTATTTGAGCGAATTTTTAGTCAGAAAATTGATGAGCCAGAATTGTGACCTTAAGTCACTAAATGATTTTAACTGAAGAGTTTGATCATGGCTCAGATTGAACGCTGGCGGCAGGCTTAACACATGCAAGTCGAGCGGGGGAAGGTAGCTTGCTACCTAACCTAGCGGCGGACGGGTGAGTAATGCTTAGGAATCTGCCTATTAGTGGGGGACAACATTTCGAAAGGGATGCTAATACCGCATACGCCCTAAGGGGGAAAGCAGGGGATCTTCGGACCTTGCGCTAATAGATGAGCCTAAGTCGGATTAGCTAGTTGGTGGGGTAAAGGCCTACCAAGGCGACGATCTGTAGCGGGTCTGAGAGGATGATCCGCCACACTGGGACTGAGACACGGCCCAGACTCCTACGGGAGGCAGCAGTGGGGAATATTGGACAATGGGGGGAACCCTGATCCAGCCATGCCGCGTGTGTGAAGAAGGCCTTTTGGTTGTAAAGCACTTTAAGCGAGGAGGAGGCTACCGAGATTAATACTCTTGGATAGTGGACGTTACTCGCAGAATAAGCACCGGCTAACTCTGTGCCAGCAGCCGCGGTAATACAGAGGGTGCGAGCGTTAATCGGATTTACTGGGCGTAAAGCGTGCGTAGGCGGCTTTTTAAGTCGGATGTGAAATCCCCGAGCTTAACTTGGGAATTGCATTCGATACTGGGAAGCTAGAGTATGGGAGAGGATGGTAGAATTCCAGGTGTAGCGGTGAAATGCGTAGAGATCTGGAGGAATACCGATGGCGAAGGCAGCCATCTGGCCTAATACTGACGCTGAGGTACGAAAGCATGGGGAGCAAACAGGATTAGATACCCTGGTAGTCCATGCCGTAAACGATGTCTACTAGCCGTTGGGGCCTTTGAGGCTTTAGTGGCGCAGCTAACGCGATAAGTAGACCGCCTGGGGAGTACGGTCGCAAGACTAAAACTCAAATGAATTGACGGGGGCCCGCACAAGCGGTGGAGCATGTGGTTTAATTCGATGCAACGCGAAGAACCTTACCTGGTCTTGACATAGTAAGAACTTTCCAGAGATGGATTGGTGCCTTCGGGAACTTACATACAGGTGCTGCATGGCTGTCGTCAGCTCGTGTCGTGAGATGTTGGGTTAAGTCCCGCAACGAGCGCAACCCTTTTCCTTATTTGCCAGCACTTCGGGTGGGAACTTTAAGGATACTGCCAGTGACAAACTGGAGGAAGGCGGGGACGACGTCAAGTCATCATGGCCCTTACGACCAGGGCTACACACGTGCTACAATGGTCGGTACAAAGGGTTGCTACCTAGCGATAGGATGCTAATCTCAAAAAGCCGATCGTAGTCCGGATTGGAGTCTGCAACTCGACTCCATGAAGTCGGAATCGCTAGTAATCGCGGATCAGAATGCCGCGGTGAATACGTTCCCGGGCCTTGTACACACCGCCCGTCACACCATGGGAGTTTGTTGCACCAGAAGTAGGTAGTCTAACCGCAAGGAGGACGCTTACCACGGTGTGGCCGATGACTGGGGTGAAGTCGTAACAAGGTAGCCGTAGGGGAACCTGCGGCTGGATCACCTCCTTAACGAAAGATTGACGATTGGTAAGAATCCACAACAAGTTGTTCTTCATGACGATGTATCTGAGGGTCTGTAGCTCAGTTGGTTAGAGCACACGCTTGATAAGCGTGGGGTCACAAGTTCAAGTCTTGTCAGACCCACCAAATCTGACTAACAAAGTATTGAATAAATGCTGAATACAGAAAACAGAGACATTGACTTATTGATAAGCTGGGGACTTAGCTTAGTTGGTAGAGCGCCTGCTTTGCACGCAGGAGGTCAGGAGTTCGACTCTCCTAGTCTCCACCATAGATTATAGAAATTAGTAAGTTAAAGCTTATTAACTTCTGTGATTTATCGCAGTTTCCTGACCTGACGAAGGCAGGAAAAATCATTAACAGAATATATTTGAGTTGAAATAATTTGTTCATACTCGTTTTTAAGATCGACATTAACAGTGATTTATTACTGGTTGATGAAGATTGAAGAAATGAGTTACTAGCGAAATTAACTGAATCAAGCGTTTTGGTATGTGAATTGAATTGAAGCTGTACAGTGTTTAAGTACACAGAACAACAAACTGTAAGGAAGTGATGAGAAATCATCATAGACTGTCTTAATCCTACTTGTAGGGATTAACGACTGTTTGGGGTTGTATAGTCAAGTAATTAAGTGCATGTGGTGGATGCCTTGGCAGTCAGAGGCGAAGAAAGACGTAATAGCCTGCGATAAGCTCCGGGGAGGCGGCAAATATCCTGTGATCCGGAGATTTCTGAATGGGGAAACCCACCTGTCATAAGGCAGGTATCGTATGATGAATACATAGTCATACGAGGCGAACGAGGGGAAGTGAAACATCTCAGTACCCTTAGGAAAAGAAATCAATTGAGATTCCCTCAGTAGCGGCGAGCGAACGGGGAAAAGCCCATTAAGTCATATAAGTTTTAGTGGAATGCTCTGGGAAGTGCAACCATAGTGGGTGATAGTCCTGTACACGAAAGGGCTTATATGATGATGTCGAGTAGGGCGGGGCACGTGAAACCTTGTCTGAATATGGGGGGACCATCCTCCAAGGCTAAATACTCCTGACTGACCGATAGTGAACCAGTACCGTGAGGGAAAGGCGAAAAGAACCCCTGTGAGGGGAGTGAAATAGATCCTGAAACCGCATGCATACAAGCAGTGGGAGCCGACTTGTTCGGTGACTGCGTACCTTTTGTATAATGGGTCAGCGACTTACATTCAGTAGCAAGGTTAACCGCATAGGGGAGCCGTAGAGAAATCGAGTCTTAATAGGGCGTTTAGTTGCTGGGTGTAGACCCGAAACCGGGTGATCTATCCATGAGCAGGTTGAAGGTTGGGTAACACTAACTGGAGGACCGAACCCACTGTCGTTGAAAAGCCAGGGGATGACTTGTGGATAGGGGTGAAAGGCTAATCAAACTCGGTGATAGCTGGTTCTCCCCGAAAGCTATTTAGGTAGCGCCTCGGACGAATACCATTGGGGGTAGAGCACTGTTTCGGCTAGGGGGTCATCCCGACTTACCAAACCGATGCAAACTCCGAATACCAATGAGTACTATCCGGGAGACAGACTGCGGGTGCTAACGTCCGTAGTCAAGAGGAAAACAATCCAGACCGCCAGCTAAGGCCCCAAAATTATAGTTAAGTGGGAAACGATGTGGGAAGGCATAGACAGCTAGGAGGTTGGCTTAGAAGCAGCCACCCTTTAAAGAAAGCGTAATAGCTCACTAGTCGAGTCGGCCTGCGCGGAAGATGTAACGGGGCTAAAACTATATGCCGAAGCTGCGGATTTGCAATTTATTGCAAGTGGTAGGGGAGCGTTCTGTAAGCCGATGAAGGTGTATTGAGAAGTATGCTGGAGGTATCAGAAGTGCGAATGCTGACGTGAGTAACGACAAAACGGGTGAAAAACCCGTTCGCTGAAAGACCAAGGGTTCCAGTCCAACGTTAATCGGGGCTGGGTGAGTCGACCCCTAAGGCGAGGCCGAGAGGCGTAGTCGATGGGAAATTGGTTAATATTCCAATACTTCTATGTAATGCGATGAGAGGACGGAGAAGGTTAAGTCAGCCTGGCGTTGGTTGTCCAGGTGGAAGGTTGTAGGCATGTATCTTAGGCAAATCCGGGGTACTCTATGCTGAGAACTGATAGCAAGCTGTACTTGTACAGTGAAGTGGCTGATACCATGCTTCCAGGAAAAGTCTCTAAGCTTCAGTTACATAGGAATCGTACCCGAAACCGACACAGGTGGTCAGGTCGAGTAGACCAAAGCGCTTGAGAGAACTCTGCTGAAGGAACTAGGCAAAATGGTACCGTAACTTCGGGAGAAGGTACGCTGCCGACGGTGATAGGATTTACTCCTTGAGCTATTGGCAGCCACAGAAACCAGGCCCCTGCAACTGTTTATTAAAAACATAGCACTCTGCAAACACGAAAGTGGACGTATAGGGTGTGATGCCTGCCCGGTGCTGGAAGGTTAATTGATGGGGTTAGCGTAAGCAAAGCTCTTGATCGAAGCCCCAGTAAACGGCGGCCGTAACTATAACGGTCCTAAGGTAGCGAAATTCCTTGTCGGGTAAGTTCCGACCTGCACGAATGGCATAATGATGGGGGCGCTGTCTCCAGCAGAGGCTCAGTGAAATCGAATTCGCCGTGAAGATGCGGTGTACCCGCGGCTAGACGGAAAGACCCCGTGAACCTTTACTGCAGCTTGACATTGAACTTTGATCTTACTTGTGTAGGATAGGTGGGAGGCTTTGAAACCGAGACGCTAGTTTCGGTGGAGCCAATCTTGAAATACCACCCTGGTAATATTGAGGTTCTAACTCTGTCCCGTAATCCGGGACGAGGACCATGTCTGGTGGGTAGTTTGACTGGGGCGGTCTCCTCCTAAAGAGTAACGGAGGAGTACGAAGGTGCGCTCAGCGTGGTCGGAAATCACGCGTAGAGTATAAAGGCAAAAGCGCGCTTAACTGCGAGACCCACAAGTCGAGCAGGTACGAAAGTAGGTCTTAGTGATCCGGTGGTTCTGTATGGAAGGGCCATCGCTCAACGGATAAAAGGTACTCTGGGGATAACAGGCTGATACCGCCCAAGAGTTCATATCGACGGCGGTGTTTGGCACCTCGATGTCGGCTCATCTCATCCTGGGGCTGAAGCAGGTCCCAAGGGTATGGCTGTTCGCCATTTAAAGAGGTACGCGAGCTGGGTTTAGAACGTCGTGAGACAGTTCGGTCCCTATCTACCGTGGGCGTTGGAAATTTGAGAGGATCTGCTCCTAGTACGAGAGGACCAGAGTGGACGAACCTCTGGTGTACCGGTTGTGACGCCAGTCGCATCGCCGGGTAGCTATGTTCGGAAGGGATAACCGCTGAAAGCATCTAAGCGGGAAGCCTACCTCAAGATAAGATTTCCCTAGGACTTTATGTCCTCTAAAGAGCCGTTGAAGACTACGACGTTGATAGGTTGGATGTGGAAGCATAGTGATATGTGAAGCTGACCAATACTAATTGCTCGTGAGGCTTGACTATACAACACCCAAACAGTTGGTGTTGTGGTTCAAATCACTGCAAATACCTTGATTTAGTTATAAAGCTAAGTAGAATATCCAACTCAAATATACCTGTTAATGCATTCTATTTGGAACGAAGTAAGGCATAGACTGTAAGTACAGTTGAAATAAGACCCGAACAAGTCCATAACAGTTGTGCTGGCGACAATAGCAAGAGTGAACCACCTGATCCCTTCCCGAACTCAGAAGTGAAACCTCTTAGCGCTGATGGTAGTGTGGCGTTTGCCATGTGAGAGTAAGTCATCGCCAGCTCATTATTCAAAAGCCCCCTAACGATTAAGTTAGGGGGCTTTTTT
>NZ_BKFU01000109.1:0-5548 GCF_008980265.1 Acinetobacter sp. TUM15064
AGTTATACGGAAGACGGACGTTGTGTTTCATTACTTAAAATTCTATTTTCAAATGTATGTATTTTTGATTGTTCGTATTGTGTTTCTAGACGCTCTAACGATGTCAAACGGGCCGCTTTTACCGTACAAGAAGTAGTGGATTTAACCATCAACTTTTACCGCCGCAATTATATTGAAGGGTTATTTCTCAGTTCAGGTATTTTCAAATCAGCTGATTTCACCATGGAGCGAATGCTACAAGTGGTGAAAAAGTTACGCATTGAAGAAAACTTTAATGGTTATATTCATTTAAAAACGATACCAGGCGCTTCCCAAGAGATTATTACCGAGGCTGGTTTATATGTAGACCGCATGAGTATTAACTTGGAAATGCCAACGGAAGTTGGCTTAAAGCAGTTTGCACCCGAGAAGTCACATGCTGAGGTACAAAAGGATTTAGCTATTGTACGAGATCGCTTGATTCAGTTGAGTGATGAACGACGTTTGATTCGGCACGTACCGAAGTTTGTACCTGCAGGTCAAACTACACAGATGGTGGTAGGTGCACATCAAGAAACAGACAAAGATATTATTTTAATGGCGGATCATCACTATAAGGTTTATCAGTTAAAACGGGTATATTTTTCAGGCTATATCCCCATCAATACTCAAGAAAAAGCATTGCCTATCGTTGGTTCAGCTCCGCCATTATTAAGAGAAAATCGGCTGTACCAGTCGGATTGGCTTATGCGTTTTTATGGTTTTGATGCGCAGGAAATAGTGAGCGATGAATATCCAAATTTGGATTTAGAAGTTGATCCAAAATTAAGCTGGGCACTGCGTAACCCTGAGCATTTCCCTGTCGATATTCAATATGCAGACTATCGTATGATTTTACGCGTTCCGGGTATAGGTGTTCAATCAGCTAAAAAAATTGTTCAAGCTCGGCGTTTTGGGCAGATTCATATCGATCAATTAAAGCGTATGGGCATTGCTTACAATCGGGCACAGCATTTTATCCGCTGTGTTGATACCGCAAAATTTAAAAAAGAGCTCTCGATCAGTCAGATTCGTCAACAGATTTTACAGTCAGGTCTATCCAAATACCAAAAACAGCTTTCTCCTCAACTAGGTTTTGGTTTTTAACATGACAATGTACTGCTTTGATCAAACCATGACTGGGCTACTGAGTTGTGTGTATCGAAGTTTTCAGTTCAAAGACTTTGATGTGACACTTATTACTGATAATACACAAGCGGGTCTGTTTGATGAATATATTGATGTCGCTTCAAATGAGGAGTATGCACAGCGAGTGTGGCAGGGCTTGAGACAAAGAGTCAGCCCCATCAGTTTACGGTATTTTTATTATTGTTTTCTGTCAGAGCAACAGCAGGCACATCAGCATCTTTTTAACTTTTGTATTTATATATTTAAAAATGCACAAGTAGTTGACCAAAACTATGCACATGCGGATGTGTTGGCTGTTTCGCAGTGGGCCAAACAGGTGGGTCGAGAGAAGCATCGTATGGAGGCTTTTGTGCGGTTTAAAAAATGCCGTGATGGACTATTTTTGAGTCTCATCCAACCTGATTTTAATGTTCTTCCCTTAATTGAACGGCATTTTAAAAATCGTTATCAAGATCAAAGATGGCTGATTTATGATGAAAAACGACATTTCGGTATTTATTATGATTTAACAACGGTGCATCAAGTGAAGATGGAGGTTGAGCAACTCGATCTTGCTTACAAAGTAGGGCATAGTCAGTCGTTTAGTATTCAATTGGATGATGATGAACGACTGTGTGATCAATTATGGAAAGATTATTTTAAAAGTATCAATATCGAAGCGAGAAAAAACCTCAAGCTGCATGTTCAATTTGTACCTAAGCGCTATTGGCGGTACTTGAATGAGAAAATAATATAACTGCCCATAAACAAGGCTTTAGGGCATAATGCCGCAGCATGATTATTTTTAGGTGTCTATCGCATGATAAAGTACATTTCCACCGCTGCGATTGTTTCAAGTCTAAGTCTTGTTGCATGTTCAGAGACAGATCAAGCTAGCGTGAAAGTTAATCCGAGTCATTATCACGTTAAAGATGCTGCAAATTTGCAACAGCGCTTTAGTCAGCTTAATGAAAAATTAGTGCGAGATTTTCAACAATTAAAGAAAAAAGAAAGTGTTGCTTTTGCTCAGCAACTGCCTTTGGATGTAAATAATCTTCAAACATTGAATCAACATTTGGTTAGCCGTAGCGCGCTTAAACCCAGCAAAATTGCTTATTGTGATGTGATGAACGGTTATTTTGCTGAAATGTATCGTTTAGGGCATTATAATTTAGAGCTTATTAGTGATGTGGATCTTCCACATACTGAACAAGAAAACTTAAAACAAAATTTTAGCTCACCTGAACAGTTTTATGATTTTATTATCAATCGTTATAGTACATATCGTCAGGTACAGCAGACGATGAATTATGGTTGTAACTTAAAAGCAGCATTGAATTGATACTGATGAATGAATGTAAAAAGCCACAAAATGTTGTGGGCTTTTTAAGAATTTTTTTATGAATGTTTAACGGATTGGTAAATGTAGTATGGTTTAGACATGCACATTAAAAAGTGAACCAATCCAACTTGCAAAGAGCATCGCAAAAATGCCCCAAAGGGTGACACGAATTGCGCCGGTCCAGATTGAAGTGCCAGAAAAGTAGCTCGATAAAGCACCCAAACTTAATAAAGACAGTACTCCTGTAATGGCAACAGACTGTGCTAAATGCCCCTCTGGGCTTAAAAGAATAGCCAGCATTGGAAGCAATGCACCGAGTGAAAAAGCGAGGGCAGAAGAGCCTGCTGCTTGTAGTGGTTTTGCACTGGTATTTTCATGGATGCCTATTTCATCACGTGCATGTGCTGAAAGTGCATCATGTGCACTGAGTTGCACAGCAACTTCATGAGCAAGTTCGGGATTGAGTCCGCGTTGTATGTAAATTTGAGTCAGTTCTTTTAGTTCTAAGTGTGGGTTTTTATCGAGTTCTCGAGCTTCAAGTTTTAAATCTGCTTCTTCAATATCGGATTGAGACTTAACTGAAATATACTCCCCAGCAGCCATCGAGCTTGCACCTGAAATGAGTCCAGCAATACAAGTAATGAGCAAGGTTTGACTAGATGCACCACTCGCAGCCATACCCATAATTAAACTGGTCACAGAAATGATGCCATCGTTAGCACCCAAAACGGCAGCACGTAACCAACCTGTACGATGAATGAGATGTGGTTCAACATGGTGGGAGTAAGACATGGTGATAGATCATCCTCAAATTTTAAAATTATGATTTATTTGATAATACGCTCTGCATCTACTATAGCACAGACCATAAAAAAGCCTCCCAGTAGGAGGCCTTTTTATGGCATTAGATATTATTGTTGTGCTTTCTCTTTCACATCAGCAGCACCTTGTTCAACTGCACCAGCAACATGAGCAGTTGCTTCTTTAGAAGCATTTTTCACATCTTGAGCAGCAGCTTCGGTTTTTGCAGCAGCTTCATCAGCAGCAGCGCCAATTTTTGCAGATGCTTCATCAGCAGCTTTTTGAGTATCAGATACTGCTGTACTTGCAGCATTATTTAGATCATGACCTGCTTGTTCAGCAGCATTTTCAATGTGTTCGCCAGTTGTTGCACCCGTTTCAGGCGCTTTTTCTTTTGAACAACCAACAAGAGCAACAGTCGCAGCAAGACCTAAAGCAATAAGTAATTTATTCATTTTTCCTATCCTTTTCGTTTTATACCCAAAAGTAGGGGGTGGGCAAAATATAATCTAATTTGTGTGAAAAGCAGACTACATTATTGTTAAAAATATGTAATTTTTTATAAAAAACAGCGTGATAAAAAGGCTTATAAGCTGAGTTGCCTATAAGCCTTTAGAGGGGGTAGAGAGGGAGAGGGTTACAGCCCAGAACGAATAATATAGTCAAAAGCAGACAGAGATGCTTTCGCGCCTTCACCTGTAGCAATAATGATTTGCTTGTAAGGCACAGTCGTACAGTCACCTGCGGCAAATACACCTTTGACATTGGTTTCATTGCGATCGTTAATCACAATTTCATTACGATTTGAAAGCTCAACCGCTGTTTCTTTTAAGAAATCGGTGTTTGGCAATAAACCAATTTGTACAAAGATTCCTGCAAGCTCAACCGTATGTTCTACATCGGTTGCACGGTCTTTATATTTCAATGCTGTCACTTGTGAACCATCACCCACAACTTCGGTTGATAGGGCGTTCAGAATGACTGTGGTGTTAGGCAAGCTATGCAATTTGTCTTGCAACACTTGGTCAGCACGTAGTTTGGTATCAAACTCAACCAAAGTTACATGTTCCACAATCCCAGCAAGATCAATTGCCGCTTCGACACCTGAGTTCCCCCCGCCAATTACGGCAACACGTTTGCCTTTAAACAGTGGGCCATCACAGTGTGGACAGTAAGCAACACCACGAGTACGGTATTCTGCTTC
This sequence comes from Acinetobacter sp. TUM15064, assembly GCF_008980265.1. Lineage (NCBI taxonomy): Bacteria > Pseudomonadati > Pseudomonadota > Gammaproteobacteria > Moraxellales > Moraxellaceae > Acinetobacter > Acinetobacter sp. TUM15064. The sequence continues at coordinate 4,494 of NZ_BKFU01000109.1, forward strand.
ACCCGGTACATTCATTTCTCTCCAACGTGCACCCGTTGAAAGGATGACTGTTTTAGATTCAAGCTTCGCACCATTTTCTAAAGTGACTTCAACCAAACCATTCGCGGTCTCATCTGCACCTTTGATGTGAGAAACACGTTGTAAGTTCATGATGTCCACACCGTACTCACGTACATGTGCTTCCATTTCAGCAGCAAACTTTGGCCCTTGGGTCTTTTGAATCGAGGTATAGTTTTTAATGTCCATGGTATCCATGACTTGACCCCCCATACGTTCAGCCACGATTCCGGTTTTAATACCTTTACGCGCTGCATAGATAGCAGAGGTATTTCCCGCAGGACCACCACCAATCACGAGAACATCAAAAGCATCTTTGGCATTGAGTTTTTCAGCTTCTTTGGCTGCGGAATTAGTATCCAGTTTGGCAACAATCTCTTCCAAGGTCATACGGCCTTGACCGATATGGTTGTTGTCTTGGAACACCATTGGTACAGCCATGATTTTGCGTTCTTCAACTTCGTCTTGGAAGAATGCACCATCAATCATGGTGGCTGTCGTACCCGGATTGTAAATGGCAATCAGGTTCAACGCTTGCACCACGTCTGGACAGTTATGACAGCTTAAAGAGACAAATACGTCAAAGTCAGACTGGATACCCAAAGCTTTGATTGAAGCCAAAACTTCATCCGATACTTTGGGTGCGTAACCTGAGGTTTGTAACAATGCCAAGATCAAAGAGGTAAACTCATGTCCCATCGGTAAACCCGCAAAGAAGACACGCGGTTGTTCACCAGCTTTTGCCACACCAAAGCTAGGTGCACGTGAGTTTTGACCATCAAAACGTGCAGTCACCAGTGGAGACAGTGCTGCAACTTCTTCAACCAATTCTTTGATTTTGTCTGATTTCTCAGAACCGTTCAAAGTTGCAACCAATTCAATCGGACCTTCAAGGCGTTCAAGAAGCGTTTTTAATTGAGCTGAAGTATTTTGATCTAACATGGTTAAGCTCTCCAAAGCAGTCTGTAAAATTATTTGATAAAAGAATCATAGAGTAA
>NZ_BKFU01000110.1:0-5370 GCF_008980265.1 Acinetobacter sp. TUM15064
CTGGACAAAATGACTCCAGATGAGTTTTACTATGACCAGCTACCACAACAAAATAAGGTAGCTTAACTAGAGCAGAGTATCACTTATAAATAAGCTTTTAGTTGTTCAAACATGTGGGACCACCTCTTAGTGAATAATCCTTAGGATGTGTAATTATATAATTCTGATTTTCAAAAATATTTCCAATATAGCCATCTGCTGTTAGACTACCATTCCAATAATAATTAGAATTTTGAACAGTGCTATTTGTATAACCTAAACCCGTGTTTAGTTCATGCTTAACACTACCTGTTGAAAAATTCCCTGCAAGAACAATCTGATTAATAAAGCTTTTTTCAAGATATGCAAACTGATATAAACTTCCAGTGTAATCGCCTGATGTGTTGGTTAAATAATTAAAAACAAGATTGGATTGCTGTAGTTTACGCGTATATCCAACTTGATAATCAAGTGACCAATCTGGATCAAATTGCCAATTTATTGCTGTATTAGCGGTAAATAACTTAGTCTTATAAAATGAATTATCGACGATTAACTTATCATAGTCATACGTAGCTTTAGGCAAACCATCTGTTAATTTACTTAAAGAAAATATTGGTGGTTCATGTTCAGTTTTCTTATCTTCATAAGAAATATTTGCTTTCCAGGTTAGGTTATCTGAGATTTTCTTATCTAAAGCTAATGATGCTATGAAACGATTTTGATCACTGCCATTATATGCTTCGCCTTTCTCCCCTCCAAGAGTAACCCTATAGTCCATATCAATAGCATCTACATGATCGCTATGATCAACCAAAACATTAAATAATGTTGGATTACGGTAGCCAACCGTAATATCAGTTTCAGGATTTTCTTTAGCACGTTTTAATTGATAACTGATGGCACCACCTGGTGAGCCAAACCCATACATAAATCCTGTTAACCCCTTCAGTACAGTAACACTATCGGCAAACTCTGCTGGGTAGTCACCACCCCAATTGAGACTCATCGGCATTCCATCAATATAAAAGTTTTTTACTCCTAAACCGCGAACTGATGTGCCCCACCAGTTAGTAGCTTTTGCTGCACTTTGACTATAGACAGCAGGATCATTAATAAATATTTGACCAACAGTATCAGCACCTCTTTTTTCTATATCGCTGCTATCGACCACTGTAATAGAAAATGGTGTATCTAAAATTGATTTGTTACCCAGCACACCAGTTTGTGTTTTTTTACTTAAATTAGAAGTCGATTCCTGAGCTTTTAAATTAATGACAGGTAAGGTCTCAGGAGAATTGTTATCTTGAACTGTATCAATCGTATTCTGTTCGGCAAAAGATGGATGTATAAAACAAATATTTGTAATTAATATTATTGAGTAAGCTAAAGGCTTCATTTTCATTTTTGAATTATTCACGATCAATATTTACCTTGTGTGTCCATTGGAGAGATTTGACTACCTAATTGCCGCATGTATAGTACAAAAACAAACACCAAACGTAAATGATTTTTATTCTCATTTTATAATTAATACAGCCTCCTAAGCCGAATCAAAAATGATAGACTGGAAGCCCTCACTTGAGAGCTTTTTTTACAACTATAGAAATCACCAAAAAATACGTTCCAGCCCACTAAGCACTAGAACATATATAACTAAGACATTGATACTTATATTAAAGTTTCAAGAGTTTCATATAAGTGCTATTATGTTAAATGGGGCTTCAAAAGCCACTCATGAATTACATTAATTTGATGTTGTATAGCATCTATTAAATGAGGCGAATTTTCGATTGTCCATGTTTCATCGCACCAGTCACAAGCATCATAGAGGTCACCTATCCATTCCGGATAGTAAGCTATGCTATTTTTAAGTCCTCGTGGAGCATCAAGGAATCCACTTTCTAAATTACTAAAAATTGTACATAGTTTAAGAGGGCTTAAATTACCATTTTTATAGTCAGCTAAAACATCTAAAAAGAAATTAGCTGCCATTATTTCAGCCTCTAAACAATTAGATGAAAATTCAGAATCTTTTGCCTGTATTACATTAAGTAATAGTGGTTCATAGTTAGGATATAACTCTAGTAGTTCAACAGGAATACTTTCATTTTTATCAACGTATTCAATTAATTTTTTTATCGTTTCTGAGTGAGAATATTCTCCATAATAAAGTTCTATATATAACGCTTTTAATGTCATTGATTAGTCCAAATGATTCTTTATTTTCTCTAAAATTAGCATAATACACTGATACGAAATTAAAAATGGGAGCTAAAAGCTCCCATTTTTAGATTCTAGGTGAACATAAGTTAAATACATTCAAATTTCCATTCTTATAAAGTATTATTAATAATCTAACGAATTAAATATTATTTCGATTCAAAGGCAGAAAATGAAATTTTTCAAACTTATCGCTATTACTTTTGGGTTGGTCTTTCCCATAGAAATCTTAGCGAATCCAACGTTCTCAGATGATTTATTAAGAGAAGCTGAAAATGGTGATGTGTTGGCACAATATAACCTTGGATGGATGTATGACAATGGTGAAGGTGTTATACAGAATTATGAAAAAGCATTTGAGTGGTATAGCAGGGCAGCTAATCAAGGGTTTGCAATGGCACAGTATAATCTTGGACTGCTGTATCAGAATGGTCAAGGTGTAGAAAAAGATGATCAAAAAGCATTTGGACTATACAGTTTAGTAGCTAATCAAGGATTTGCGATGGCACAAAATACCCTTGGGTTGATGTATTATCGCGGTCAGGGTGTAGCGCAAGATAATAAAAAGGCATTTGAGTGGTATGAAAAATCAGCTATACAGGGAGATGATCTAGCACAGACTAACCTTGCCTTGATGTATGACAATGGCGAAGGTGTTGTACAAAATTATGAAAAAGCATTTGAATGGTATAGCAAGGCGGCTAATCAAGGTAATGCTCAGGCACAGTATAATCTTGGATCACTGTATCAGAATGGTCAAGGTATAGGAAAAGATGATAAAAAGGCACTTGAGTGGTATAGAAAAGCCACTAATAATGGGCACTCACAAGCGAAATTAGTGCTTGCAGAACTTTAAGTTATTCTAAAATTAACATAATGCACGTTATACGAAATAAAAAAGGAAGGAAAGGCTGTGGGAGATTTTTTAATATTTATTGGACTAATCATCAGTATTGTAGGGACGTTTATTGGTCCTCATGTATTTCGTGAAAAAGTAAATAATCATATGGATGCAAAGGCAGCAAGCTTCTTAGGAATGTTACCTGGTGTCTTAGTTATGTTTGTTGGTTCTTTCTTTAAATAAAAACCCTATAGCCATCAAGTATATCTTTAGAGTGAATAGCCACCGATTTTGTAGACACCTTTTAGTTAGTGGTTGGACTACCACCACTCTCCTAGACAAACTTAGTCTATTCTTAAGACCTTTTTAGTAGGAAGCTATGTATTCATAGCTAGGTTCATGGACCAAATATTTTATAAATTGTTGTTTTAGCAACCTAAGTATTTAAATTTATTGTTTATTAAAAATAAATTTAATTGTGAACTAGATTCTAGGTGAACATAAGCAGCTGTTAGCTATTGGAAAAGATAAGTTTTACAACATGGTTAATGCAGGAGATATCCAGCAACCAGTTAGACTCTCTAATAAGGATGTGTTCTAGTATTCCTCCTACGTTAAGAATAAAGTTGAGGAGCATAAGCCTAAATCTGATATAGTAGCCCACAATTTAGTGGGCATTTTATTCCTAATTTTCACCCTACCTCATCCAAAACGGGTACTTAAACGGGTAATCAGGAAACCACATCAGAATTAATTGATATATTTTAGTAGGTTATAATGAAAATCGTCATCTTGAATAAACCCTATGACGTCCTCTCCCAGTTCCGTAAAGATGAAGCACATATGACGATGTCTGACTTTGTCAGCGACTCGACTTTGCGCTTGGCTGGCCGTTTGGATATGGACTCTGAAGGCTTAGTATTTTTAACTGACCATGGTGGTTTAAACCAATACATTACCAACCCTGCCAATAAAAAATTTAAAACCTATTTGGTTCAGGTCGATGGTGATGTCACTGAAGAAGCCCTTGAGCAGTTGCGTAAAGGTGTGGAACTTAAAGATGGTATGACTTTACCTGCTGAAGCATCTAAAGTTGAACAACCTGAATGGTTATGGGAACGTGATCCTCCTGTACGTTTTCGTGCATCCGTGCCGACATCTTGGGTTGAAATTTCAATTTGTGAAGGCCGTAACCGCCAAGTACGTCGTATGACTGCTGCTGTAGGTTTTCCTACTTTACGTTTAATCCGTACTAAAATTGGTGCAATTGATCTGGTTCAAATGGGTTTACAACCTGGTGAAACTAAAGAAATTGAGCCACTTTTATACCCTGACTTTCAAAATATTCCTGCTGAAGAACCTTACCGTTCACGTTCTTATGTGAAAAAACCGGGTGGTACAGGCGGTAAGCCTATGGTTCGTAAGAACAAAGATGGTTCTGTGAAAAAGTCAGGTACAAAGCGTATTTGGCAAATGGACGAAAGCGAGAAGCCAAAACGTAAAACCAATGGTACTACTCGCCCCAATACGAAAGCGCCACGTGGTCGCGGACGTAATGGTCGTTAAGATTTGATTGTTTTAAAGCCCACGAAAGTGGGCTTTTTATCATAAATATCTAAACAATAATTTTATCTCTTTATAATATTTACTCGCTCTGTTTCCCATGAATCTTCAATAAAATATACCTCAATTTCATAATGCTCTTTTATTTGAGAGTTGAATTTATTTGCACAAATAAGAGTAAACTCAATATTTAAAAAATCTAAATTTTTAGATAGTTTAACCAGATCAGGGTCAAGATAAATTACTACATTAATGACTTCATCTACAAAACTTCTTTCACTTATCAAAAATTTTTTATTGTTTACTTCTATCCTAATATCTAAAGCTTCCCCAATACCTTTATTAAATATTTTGAGGTTTAAACTACATAAATTATTGACTTCGTTTTCTTCCTCTGAGTATCCCCCAGAGTATATTTCACACTCACATGAGCTAATCAATAAATTGGGATTGGAAGCATAATTGATTGCATCAAATTGTTTTTGCTGAATTTCTGCTAATTCAGTTTATTGCTTAACACTTTCTCGCATTTCCTCAATTTGCAAATTGAGCGCCTTTTCTTGTTGTTCCAAAGCTCTCGTGTTTTGATCTAACTGCTTACCTTGCTGGATATAACCTAAAATTAACCAAGGAAATGCAATAGGTGCAAAAACACCTGCAAGGAAATCACCTAATTTATTGAGTGATTCTGGTGATTTCAAACTTCCAAATATCCAAGTTAAGCCAATCCCCACCCAACCAAATGACTGAAATTGCTATAACCC
>NZ_BKFU01000111.1:0-5337 GCF_008980265.1 Acinetobacter sp. TUM15064
TGATCAAAAAGTCTATCAACCGATATGAGACAAGTTGGCTGCCTACAAGCGCCTGCGCCACTGCATTTTTTCTTGCTCGCTTTTCAGCATCATCAACCTTTAAATCATCTATTGCTTTAATATCCTCAAAATATTTGATTCTACGTTCTAGTTTTTCTTCGGCGTTCTGAAATTTATTTTTTCTTTCTACAAAAAGTAAAAGTATCTTATGAATGAATTCCCACATAAACTTCCAATAATTAATAAGTACTTGTTGTACTAAATCATCTTAAATTTATGTTAGCATTTCAAGTAAATTTATGAATTTTATAAAATTATGAATTTTTTACTCATTTTAGTTTTGGGGTTCCCTTCCATCCAAGTTTATGCAAAAAAATGTGCTGACTTTTCTACTCAGCAGCAAGCACAGAAATGGTATGAACAACGCAAAAAATCAGGACAAACTGGCTGGAAAAGTTTAGACCGCGACGGCGATGGTCAAGCATGTGATTGTTTGCCGGGTGGAAATGGTAAGAAGTGCCCGAAGAAGAAAAAATAAAACGCCTCACGGCGCTCTATTATGCAAAATCCTGAACCAATTTCTTTATGACTGGTCGCTGACGCTGACTTGCGTTCCATAAATCATGCTGCATTTGTAAATTCAACCAAAACTCTGGTGACGTTTCTAAAGCCTCGCTTAAACGAATCGCCATATCTGCTGAAATACCTGTATGACCATTCAAAATACGAGATAGATTTGCTCGAGTAACACCTAGCGCTTGAGCAGCTTCAGTCACGGGGGTTTCACCTATGTATTCCCGCAACATTTCGCCAGGATGTGGTGCATTAAACATCATATTCATAGTTCGTACTCCTACACCTTAGTGATAGTCCAGATAATCCACGATGTAGACATCGCCATCTTCAAATTTAAAAATTACTCGCCAATTACCGTTTACAGTGAGTGACCATTGATCTTGTAGGTTTCCACTGAGCTTATGTAAACGCCAATTTGGTGGAGTCCTTAAATCATTCACTGTAGATGCAGCATGTAATGCCGCAAGAATCAAACGTAATTTAGAAGAATGCGTTGCTTGGATACCTGCTGTTGTACCTGTTTGGAAAAAAGCCTGAAGACCTTTATGTTTAAAACTCTTAATCAAGCTTTAGCATCCATTCGTATAGCGTATATATACAATATACACCACTATGAAAGATATGTGTAGAGAAAAACCTCATATAAAAATAAAGCGCCTCACGGCGCTCAATTTCTTAATAATTAATTGTGTAACTTAATGCGAAAGTTCTACCTTCAGCAGGAATCGCTAACAATGTGTTCGCATTGGTCACTGCTGCCTGTTGAGCAAATACCGTTTTATATTGTTTGCCCCATACATTGTACACGCCAAAGTCCACTCGCCCTTTTGCTAACGGGAAATGTGCTAATACGTCCATCGTGGTATAGCCTTTAATCTCAGCCGCACTATTTGCATCAGTAATTCCAGCAGCTTTTAGAGCAAGGTCATCTTTATAGGCTTTATCAGTTCCTTTAATTGCCAACATTTGGGTACGTACACCATAACCTTCTGCAGTATTCCATTCAGCAAATAATGTACCTTTCATCGGTGAAACAGCAAAGGCATTTAACTCATGCCAATTATTGGTAGCGTCCTTATACTGGCCTCGCGTATAACCTAATGTACCGCCCACTTTGTAGTTCTCCATAAATGGATAACTTACTGTTGCTTCAGCACCATAAACTCGCTGATCTGTATCAACAACATTTACAGAACGATCTGAGTTAAATTGAACGACTTTATCAGAGGTATTATAGAAACCTGTTAAACCCAAATTTAAACCTGTGTCTTGGTTTAAACGCCAGCCTAGTTCATAGCTATTCACCGTGATTGGAGCGATACCAGACGTGGTTAAAGTATATGCGGCAACATCACGCAATACACGTTGCACATCTGGGTAGCTATAACCTTGTGAGAAGTTGGCATAAATTTGCTGCGCATCCGTCAATTTATAGACCGCACCTAAATTAAATAGGAATTTATCAGAGTCCGTCGAATCAGCAGCCATTAAAGTATATGGTGTACGCGCAGTTAAATAACTATCTGTATCAGCCTGAACATATTGGTAACGTACCCCAGCTTGAATATTAAGCTGATCTGTTAATGCATAGTCCCCTTGTATAAAGGTACCAATATTCTGAATTTCAGTATCTGGTCCTGAACCTTGTTTTTCGCCTGTTGGGGTATAGACTAAGCCATTATTGCTTGGCGTGTAGTAGTCCGCCCACTGATGGTCTTTTTCCCAGTCATAATCCAGACCATAAGTAAGTTTTAGATCTCGATCTACCACTTTCATATCTGACTGTAAGGTTGTACGAATACCCGCATAGTCCACATTCGACTGGCTTTGCTTAACATTCGTACCATCTTTTGAATAGCCATAAGGTACAAAGCGTGACTTCTCATTGCGATAGTATGCTTCGACATTCAAAACCTGCCCTAAGAAATCCTGATTTTGGTATTGTGTATTAAAAGCATAGCGTTCTGTAAAAGGCTGATTATCTAAACTCCAACCTTTGATCGCTTTATAAGATGGGGATGTTTTGGTCAGTAAATACGAATAATCTGGTCCATATTCTGTATCTTGCTCATCTTTATAATACTGAGCACCAAAACTTAAACTCTGATTATCAGTTAAATTAAAGTTTAAACGACCATTCACATCAATGGTGTCAGTATCCATCGTACTGCCTTGCCAAGGGCTTAATGAAATACGATCCCCATTACCATCAAATTGAGATCCACGATTGGTATAATCTATCCCAAGAAAACCATCGACTTTGTCATTTGCAAATGAAGCCGTTTGCCCAACTTGATAAGCGAGGCTGTCACCACGGAAATTATCGGCTGATGTCACGCCTAGTTTGGTCTGAAAGCTAACAGGCTCAGACTTGTCAGCACGTTTGGTAATAATATTGATAATCCCGCCTGTTGCGCCAGAACCATAGATACTGGTTGCACCTGAAACCACCTCAATATGATCAATCATATTCGGGCTAATACTATTCAGCTGACGTGCCACATCACGAGAACCTGTTTGTGATACGCCATCAATCATCACCAGTACATTACGACCACGCATAGTTTGGCCATAATTACTACTGGTTCCACTGCTTGGTGCTAAAGATGGTACAAGTTGAGCCAAAATATCGGCAACTTTACGCCCTGGTCCTGCCTGTTGAGAAATTTCGTCAGCTGAAATGGTTTGCACAGTTCCAGCAATTTCAGAAATGCTTTTTGGAGTACGTGTTGCTGTCATCACAATCGTTGGAAGTTGAGCTTCAGCATTTTGTGTTGTAGTACTATTTGTTACTGTGTCTTCAGCATAAAGTTGGGTACAAATAGCTACCGTAAGCAGGCAAAGACTAAAGTGTGACAAGCGCATTCTAATTTCTCAATGGTAAGCATTAATATTGATGCAAATAGTAATCATTAATATTATTAATGTAAAAACTTTTATTTGGATTTACTTTATTTCTACGATTTATATCGAAATGAGGCTTCTACGAAATTGTTCTACCTAAGGCTATCTCTAGACTACCCACCACTCAACCTTTTCATTGCTTCAATGCTCGTCTTAAATCCAACTGATTTATCAATGCTGTGCGTTGCTTGCTCGATAATCCAATCTCCTGCGATCCCCTCCCGAAACCCCACAAGAGTAAGTGGCTTCTCGGCCGTAATTTCTGGATTACCTGGTAAATTCAAACTTAACCGTTCTTCACCACGGCGTGATTGATCTAATGATGCTTGAGCTGCTGATTGTGCGCTTTTAGCATCCTGATAAATATGCCTGAGTCTTTTAACTGGCTCTCCATCACCAACTTTCACCTCATGCTTTTTGGCGCCCTTTTTATCATGCCAATATGCGATTGCAGTCCCGACACTATCACTTGTGCCGATCTGGTGGTAATGGAACGCTCAAGCATTAACATCAAAGACAACACCATGACCATACTTCAGCATAAATCGCTGAATTACGACAAACCTGTGTTTATTGAAGTGGATATGCATCCTGAGCTACGCGAAGTCGTATTGCAGTGTATAGAGCATTCTATGCGACTACGCTGCCCTTACCTGATTGCAACGCGACCAGACCACATTAACGAGCAAATCCGTAATGCAAAACTACATCCTTTTGCTGTGACAGAGGATCACATTACCAAGCAGTTTAAAAAGTATCGGGACCTGTCTGGTGCGTATGATCACTTAGAGCTAAACCAACGACCATCGCTACATGACTTACGTGCCTTAGGCATTTATAACATCACGCAGAAGTATGGAAAGAAGTACGCACAGGCGCTGGCTGGTCACGCAACTGTGAAGATGACGGATCACTATTTAGAGGGTCACGAAGCGCCTAAACCTGAGCGGATTAGCTATCGTTAGTCTTGCCAATAAAGCTGATGCTTCCATTTCATGGATCATCAGCTTTTGATTTCATATAATCGCCAGTTTGTTAAATAGAGTTCACTTATCTTTTAATAACATCATTAGGAGTTAGATAAATTTCTGATTCTTCACCTTGTACAGTAGCTTTTAACTTTTTTGATATATTAATCATTTTATCAATAGCTTCAGGTGTCGGGTTTTTCGTTAGTAAGTCACACGAGTTACGGTCATACCATAGAGAAAACTCTTGTTCATCAATGGATATAAGAAAGTCCTCTTCTGAATTTTGAAGATCTACCGTTATTGTTGGGTCTGTTTCTAAATATGAATTCCATTCTTGTTTAGTAATACATTCACCATCATTAAGATAAAATTCTTTTTTTGTTATATACACATTATAGCCAGCATAGGTAATTGGACTAATAATTAAAAGGATAGGAATAATAAGTCTGAACATTGAATTAGTGATCTCTAAAGGAATTAACATTTAATTTTGCTAAAATTAACATAATACACGTTATACGTAATTCATTTTTTATTTCATATAATTCAATGTATTAATTGACTTGATGAACCCCAACCCAGATGTATTAGGATTTTTAATAGTTTATTATGTTCCACGATTACTTATTAAACAATGTTCCACGGTTTTGTATAGTCTCATTTAAGACTGAAACAGAAAAAATGTCCAGATGAAATAAGAATAGATGTCCAAGTAGTTATTGATTTAGCTACCATTAATCATCGTTTTTAAGTTTAAATGAACGAGTTTTCCACATTGGGGAATTACGCCATTCCCCGAAAACAAAAAGCCCACTTTTTGAGTGGGCTTTAATCTGTTAAAATATCAACGAATCTTGGTAGGTATATCCAGACTCGAACTGGAGAC